>CAZKJJ010000139.1:2750-6126 GCA_964553055.1 uncultured Acidimicrobiia bacterium | reverse complement strand
GCTCCGAGACGGCGCCGGTGCTTGCAGCGGGAGAGGGCGCCGCCTGGGTGCCGATAGAGGGGCCGGGTGGTGACTCGGTCTTCCCGACCGTGGGGGCGCGGGTGGACTCCCGCACGGATGAGATCACGGACCTTGACCTCGATCTTCAGCCCTTCGGCCCGTTTGCTGTCGGCGAAGGCGGTGTGTGGTTCTGGCACAACCGTGGCGAGGACGGATGGGGGATCTCCCGCCTGAACACCGACACCCTCGCCGTCGACGAGTCCGTGATTCTCGAAGACTATCCGATCGACGCGGCGCTAGATCCTGCGACAGACACGATCTGGGTGGCGAACTTCAGGGATTCCCTCACCTGGATTAGCCTCAGACCTCTGGGCGAGCCCGCCCTGGACCAGTCATCGGGGCTCGAGGCTAGAGAGACCACCCCACCGGCGGACCTCGACCCGCGTGTTGCGGCTGTCTTGCCACTGCCCGGGACTCCGCTTGACGTCGCCGTGGGAAAGGAAGGGGTTTGGGTAGCTATCCAAGAGGGCCGAGAGTCTTCGTTGGTTCGTATCGATCCGGCCCGCAACGAGGTCGTGGCCACCGTCCCGGTAAGAGGAATCCTCATCAGCCGGGATTCGGGCGCCTTCGATTCCGGCACCATCGCCGTCGGCGCTGGCAGCGTTTGGGTGGCGGTGACTCGGGAGAGCGGAGCTGCGGTTCTGCGCATCGATCCAGGCACGAACGCCGTGGTCGCGACGCTGCCTCTGGAACGAAACGACAAGCCCCTAGGGCTCGCGGCCGACGAGGGTGCCCTATGGGTCGCCGTTGACGACGACGAAGACGGCGACAAGTTGGTGAGGGTTGACCCGGCGACGAGCGAGATCGTTGCCACAATCCCCCTGAGTGGCGTGCGGGACGGATTCATTGGCGATCTGGCCACCGGGGAAGGTCAGGTGTGGGTCCTCTTCTACGAATTCACCGGGAGCGTCTTCGATGGCAGCGTCATCGGTCGAGTGGACCCGCAGACCAACGCCTTCACCGACATCCTGCCAGCAGGAGAGGCGCTTAGGCTTGCCGTGGGAGATGGAGCCGCTTGGGCAACCGGAGTCGGCGATCCGCCGCGTGCGCTGGCGCGCATCGATGACCAGTCCGGAGAGATTCAGGCGATCCCTCTGGAGATGGAGACGCCGGTCGTGTTCGATGCTGGGCTGGGGGGTGTGTGGGTATTTGGCCAAGACCTGACTTCTGACAAGCGCGTGATCGCCCGTCTCAACAGACGGACCGCAACTGTCGACGAGATGGTCCTCACCGAAGTGTGGCCTGCTGACGCGGCGCTGGACACGCTTTCGGGCAGTGTTTGGGTCGCCGACTCCCGCAATGACGCCTTAGTACGCATCGACCTCAACTGAACTTGGACTGGGCCGATCGGGCGGGCGATGGCTTCAGGTACCCGCCCCGCTGACGCACGGCTGACGATGCAGACGCAAACGGCCACCGGAACCCAGACCAGAGCCGCGAGCAGGGGCCAGAGCAGGGGTCTCCGAGTAACCCCCCCCCTCGGAGGGCCATAACCCCGTGCGTAACCCCGCTCCGAACCATCACCCAGGACGGACCGCTCGGCCCTTCCGGGCCCGGTCCGGAGGACTCCGGGAACACCACCCGGGGGATGATCCAGGCTCCCGACCGGCGGATGCCGGGGGATGCCGGGCCCTATCCAGGGGGACGCCGGGGATCCGGTTGGTGGACTCCGGGCTCCGAGGGGGGGGATCCGGGACTCCAGCCTGGGGACCTTCCGGACGCCGACCGGAGGACGTCTCCCGACGCCGACCGGCGGACCCTGGGCGCCGGACAGGGAATGGCGAAAGCCTCGAGCTGCCGGATCTACGAGCCTGAACCAGAAGCCGCAACCGGCGAGCGTTACGGTTAGAGCGCCCTATCTCCTATCCCCCCACCGGTTTGACCGAGATTCCCGCGGCTCGCGATACTCCCGGCTGGGTTCGGGCGGTTATCTCACTCGAAACTCTCCGGGGGCCCTCCGACGCTTCTTGTTGTAGCCTCCCTTCGTCATGTAACCTACCCTTCAGTAGGTGTGTACCGCCGCCGTTGACGCCAAGAGACGAGGAAGACTCAACCGCGCGCAGCCTCCTCCCCAGAGACGTGAAGCAACTCAAAGCGGAGTTCCGGCGCCTCCTCCGAGAGCACGAGGTCATATGGAGGTGCCGGTTGGTGTTCGACACGGCCGGCGGACGGTACCCGCTCACCCGGATGTCGAGTGAGGAGCTGCTTGGTCGCCTGACCGATTACCAACGGAAGCGGGAAGCCGAGGAGGCAGGGGCCGACTTCGATGCCTGGCCCCCCTTCGAGACAGCGGCGGCGAAGGAACATCACCGCTTGGAGAGGGAGTGGTGGGAGGATCTCCTCGGAACCACCCAGAAGCTCGCCAGAGCCCTCCGCCCCCTAGGGGTCCGCCCCAAGCACATGCGCTTCCGCGACGGGGTGAAGCGCGGCTACGAGCGCGACAGCTTCCGCCGCGCGATGGACCGGCTGGACCACAGTCCAAAGCATCGGGCCGCCATGGCGGTCGGTGGATGGGCCAACATCAACGCCCCCATGCCCTGCACCCCGGATCACTACCAGGCCAGGCGGGAGTCCTGGGAGGAGTGGAAGAGAGAACGGAACGAGGACCCCCGATGGGCGGAGATCTTCGGGGATGACTACATCGCCACCGAAGCAGACATCAATGACGAGATCGAATGGCTCCAGTCGAGAGGCTACTTCGCCTTGATGGCTCGCCACGTCGAGGCGCTCGCACGTGAGTACCTGGGCGATGACGACCCCGACGCCTCGGATCCAGAGCTGCTCGACCAGCTTGAGGCGTGGGAGGAGTCCTACCTGGAGAGCGCCTAGCGGACCGGGGCAACCTGTAACGAAATGTGTCTCTGCGTACACACATCACACTCGCAGACCCAGTTATCGACATGGGGTCTGGGGTCGCCCTCAAGCAGTCGTGTGGGGGTCAGCCGCCACACTCGAGGAGTGCCTGATCTATGCGGGATCTCGAGGACGGAGGGCCTTGAGTCATTCCTCAGCTTGGATCTCGGCGCCGGCAGGGGAATAGGGCCGCTTGTTACGGGCCAGCCGCATCCTCACTGGGTCCATCCGGCAGGTGATGTGATGTCTCATGCCGAGTCTATCTGTGCAGGTCAGCCCACCCGTTCTCAGTGACTGCAAACGCGATGCAAACCGCGCAGCTAGCAGCCAAGAGGCCAGATTGACGCCGTAACCGTGCGACGCTCGGGGAGGGCTGAGTAGCATTTCGGGCAGTTTGAACCAAGGCTCAGGTGATCCGGACTACCTTCCCCCCTTTGCTGCCTCTTGTTTGGGAAGGTGGTCC
>CAZKJJ010000139.1:0-2650 GCA_964553055.1 uncultured Acidimicrobiia bacterium | reverse complement strand
GGTCCCGGACTACCTCCGGACCACCTCGGGACTACCCGCCTATCTTGGCACGATGGTTCGGTCGGACGGAGCTTAACCGCTCGCCGTCTCAGTCTGAGCCAGGCGTCATCGCGGCACCTCGCAGTTGAGAACCGGCCCCACCCCACGATTTTGGCGGCAGAAGTCGCGGCCAGCCCCGCCGTTCAGCTTGTCGTTGGCCGGGCCGCCGAAGAGCTGGTCGTTGCCAGCGTCGCCTACCAAGATGTCCTTGCCCCCAGCCCCATTGAGGATGTCGTTGCCCTGGTCGCCGTCCAGCCTGTCGTTGCCCGGTCCTCCGATGAGGCCGTCGTAACCCTTGCCCCCGCAGGCGGCGTCGTTGCCGCCCTTGGCCCGGACGGTGTCTGCGCCTCGTAACCCGAGGAAGCCGTCACGGCCTACGGTGCCTCGAAGGACATCGGGGCCACTTGTACCGACGCGGTTGACGACGACCCCGCGGCACTTCACGAACTCGTAGGCACCGATGTCGGCCTTGCCAACTCGGGGGGCGCCCCGTTGGTCCTTGTTGGGGGCGCTTCCCTTGGGGATCTGGTTGCGGGCGGGGCTGCCAGCCTTGAGCGCGTGGGTGTTGGTGGGCCCCCCGTTGTTCGCCAGGGCCTTGAGCTTGGGAGCGCTGTTGGTCTGGTCGGTGGCGGCCACTGCGAATAGGCAGTTGGCGGAGACGTTGCCGATTAGGTTGTAGCCCATCGAAGCGACGTTGCCGAAGCAGTCGGGGTCGCTGGCGGGGACCGGGTCATCGTTGCCGGCGACGATGGTGTTCCTAAGGCTCAGCGCGCCGCCGGTGTCTGCAATCCCGCCGCCGGCGCCGCCGCCGTTGTCGTCGGCGTCTGCGGTATTCCCACTAATCGTCGAGCTGACAATGGTCATCGTGCTGGCAGGCTGGTTCTCCACTCCGCCCCCGGATTCGTCCGCGGAGTTCCCGCTCAGCGTGACGTTCCTCAGGTTCGCCGTGGCTCCGTTAGCGTTCCAGATCGCGCCGCCTCCGTTGACGGTGGAATTGCCCTTCAGGGTGCTGTCGATGATCGTTAGCAAGGAGGTGGCGTTGCCGTTGCTGATCGCACCAGCGTTACCGGCCGTCGCGTGACTGTTGGCGATCGTTACCCGGCGGAGCGTGAGGTTGCTGGCGATGTTCCGGACGGCGCCGGCGCCGTTGACGTCAGCGGTCTCGCCGTTTCTGATGGTGACGTCAGAGATCCGCACCGTGGACGTTGCGAGGATCTGAAACACCCGGTCGATGTGGTCAGCATCGATGATCGTGCGGCGGGCGCCGGCACCCTTGATGTTCAGATCCCCGAAGAGGTCGAAGTCGCCGTCCTCTCCATCGTCGGGAGTGCCGTCGGGCGCGATGGTCAGGGTGTAGGCGCCCGCCGGGATGCTGACGACGTCGACGTCGACGCCGCTGCCCGCTGGGCATGCATCCGTGGCAGTGTTGGTGGAGGCGGCAACGAGCGCCTCTCGGAGCGAGCAGTCGCCGTCGGCGTTCAACTCGTCGTCAGTCGTGGTGACGTTGATCTGCGCGGCTGATACCGGCGCTGCGGAGAGGCCAATCCCCGCCGCGGCGAGGGCAAGAACGGCAAGGACGCGGGCAACGGTACGCATGACGCTCCCTCCCCGGGTCCTCAAGTATTCAGTGCATTCAACCACGAAGGCTAGACCCGTGCCTCGGGAAACGGTCTTGGCCGCTACAACGTCCGACGGCGAGCCCAATCTGCCGAGCAACAAGCGTGACTGGCCGGGGACGGTCGGGCCCTCCTCCATCTCTGGCGGCTGTGCTTAGATTCCCTTAGTCGAGCCTACCCGAGCAGGGGTGTGGCTCGCATGGGCGAGGAAACAGAAGCCCGCCTGAGCAGCTCCTCGCTGCGCGTCTGGTCCCCTGGGGATCAAGGCTACCGCGTGGCGGGGGCCTTACATCTCCGCAAGGGGCGAGAGTTGAGGGTTCTAGAGGTGTGGGTACCAGCCTTGGTCCGGGGCGAAATCGAAGTCGTCGGGGAAACGAGGTCCAGATGCACTGGCTCTCCACTTCACCGTCTTTCGGATCACCATGGCATCACGCGGAAAAGCACACGTCGCCGACTGGGCACTCTTGCCTGCGACAACCCCATCATCGTAGGTGGCGACCAGTCCATCGCCCCGCTTCAAGAGCCAGCAGGTGAAGCGCGGCCACTGAGGGTCGAGGGGGGTTGCTGCCGTCCACAAGAACATCTGGAGTATGTAGTCTTGGCGCTTACCGCCCTTGGTATCGAAGAACACAGCGAGGAAATGGTCCTTCTTCCAGGGCGGGCGGTCGTAGTAGCGAATCGTTATCCGCACCCACCGCACGGACGGCAGGGCGCCGAGAGGCGCACGGTATCTCTTGGAGATGGCTCGTTTGATGTCGCCCCGGAAGGCGATGTCGTTCGGGTCCTTTCGTGAGAGATAGGCTGAAGCCGGCTCCGCTAGCGTCAACAAGAGGGCGGTCACCAGCACGAGAGCGCCTAGGGTCCGACCTCTCACCGTTGTGCCTCCTCCAAGCGGAGCTGACGCCACCCTAACTCACTGAGGAAGCCTGGAACCAACCAGCCGCCAGGGGCTCCGGTAATGCTCACCCGTGGCCCCTGCTGCGCGTCTGGTCCCC
>CAZKJJ010000138.1:0-6128 GCA_964553055.1 uncultured Acidimicrobiia bacterium | reverse complement strand
GAGCTCCACACGATATGCACCATCACGTTAGAGAGCCCAGGATTCGAGGTGGCGTATTAGCGAGGCGAATCTGAGAACTGCCTGGCCCCGTTTGGCGGCCGAGTTCATCGTCATCGTGGTGGGCGTACTGGTGGCCTTGGGCGTCGACAGCTTCGTTTCCTGGACGCAAGATCGCGAGTTGGAAAGGGAGTATCTCGAGCGCCTGCTCCAAGACGTGGACTACGACCTTACTGAGTTAGCCTCCGTGGAGGTCGTCGCATCTGCGGCAATGGCGTATGCTGACTCCTTGCTTACGCCAGGGGTGCCGGAGCAGTGGAAGGTGGATCACCTCGCCAGTGCGGTCACGCTTGCCTCCAATAGCCGTCAGGTCGATCTGAGTCGGAGTACGTTCCAAGAGCTGGTGAACTCCGGGCGTATCGGTCTGATCCGGTCACCGGAGTTGCGCACGGAGCTGGCCAACTACGACCGCCTTTTCCTGGAGTACGTTGGCTTCTGGGACCGGGCCACGCCGGAGTTCCAACTATGGGTCCGATCTCGGATCCCCAACCGAGTCATACGGGAGTTCCGTGAGGCCTGCGGGACATCGTCCCTGGGTGCGATCTCAGATCCGACGCATGTGTGCCCCTTCGACGTCCGGGGGTGGTCCGCCGCCGAACTCCGTTTGGAACTCAGAACTGACGAAGCGGAGCGCCTCCTGAACCTCCAGATGTGGCGTATCGAGGGAACGCTGTGGATCGGTGCTGTCTTCAAGGACGCCGCTGAGCAGCTTCGGGCCACTGTCGTTGATGAGCTTCGGGCCGCTGGAGGGGCTCTCTAACAAGGAATTGCTGCTGACGCGGCAGACGCACGGGTCCCGGGTCACTCGGCTTGCACCCCGCGACCCGGGGTGAGCATTCTGGTCGCTCAGCAGACTTCCGAAGTCGTTAGTGGGCACTGCTTACCATGGCCCTGAGCTTGGTGGCTGACACATGATCAGGCTCTCCCATCCGGACAACGTCATGGGGCCGAGGCTCCGCGGCGACGTGCGGCCCCTTGCCGACTTCGCCAAAGCTGACCGGGCATCACAGACCTTCAAAGCCGCCCAAGACGCTGCGCCACCCCAGTCTTCCAGGGCACCTGCAATCGCGTTCGATCATCGCGGCACGGCCCAAGCTTGGTTCACGTCTCCGAGTGGGCCGCCTCGAGAACTCATCGAGGGATGGAACGAGGCCGTCTTGTCTGGATTGGAAGTGCCGCAGGCCTACGGTGGACCCGTCGCCTTCGCGTGGCGCTCCGCGTGTACCGGATCACCCGACCGCCCATGAGTGGGTGCCCGTACCAGCCGAATGGAGTGAAGCCTCAAGGGGCGATGGCGAGTCGTCGGACGATCTTCTCGCCAAGCTCTTGGGCGGCTAAAGTCGGCGGGGTGCTCTCCAACTCCGCATGATGATGCGGAGTCCGGGGCATGCTCCCCGAGCGAGACGCTGGTCTCCAGGCCCGGAGCTCCACACGATATGCACCATCACGTTAGACCCAACCCAGCCGAGTGAGACTATGTCAGCCACTGCTCCTCGGAGCCGCGTGATTCGGATGGGCGCAGAGTTCCTCGTGATCGTAGTCGGGGTTCTCGTCGCGCTGGCAGTCGACGAATGGGCGAACTCCATGGAAGACCGCGAGCTCGAGCGGGAGTATCTGCAGGCTCTGGCGATCGATCTAAGTGAGGACTCAACGGCCTACGCGGCTGCGCTCGTCCCCAACGTCGAAGAGGCTCTCGCAGCGCTCCGTACCATCGTCCCGGTCGCTCATGGGGCTGAGGTAATGCCGAGTGACACCGTTGGATTCGTCAGGCTGTTGTGGGAGAGCACGTTTTCGGTGACTCAGTTCGAAGAACGTCGCACCACCTTCGAAGAGCTTCTCGCCACCGGCAACCTCAGCCTGATCCGGTCCGCCGAGCTTAGAGCCTCCATTGTCGCTTACTACGAGAAGGCTCGCCTCACCACGAATCGATCTGAGCGTCGCCGGTCTTCCTACGACCAATTGCTCAACGGATATCTACCGCTCCGTGGTGAGCTCGGCGAGCCAGCCACACGCCGTAGAGTGGTCGCCGATCTGGCCCAGCTGCTTCGGTCAGAGGAGTTTCTTCGCGAAGCGAATCGGCACCGGGTCTGGCTCACCTTTCAGCTGAGCCAGATCTCCGACCTACAGGATCTGCTGTCTTCCCTCCAGACGCAGTTGGCTCAGGCTCAGCCGTGAGATTCTGCGCGGTCGGGACTTCAGTCTGACGAGGAAGTCCAGGCGACTCAAGCGCTGGAATCCGATCCCCCGATGGACCTCGGCTCGTGACGCCGGAATGGATGGGTAGACTGACGTGCCGGACGGTCCAACTCCGCATGATCCTGCGGAGTCCGGGCACGCTCTTCGGGCAAAACACTGGTCTCCAGGCCCGGAGCTCCGCACGATATGCACCATCACGTTGGGACGCTCCCGGGCCCTCGGCTACGAGCCGTCACCGGCCGGCGGTTCCCCGAGCAGGGCTCGCAGCGCCGCTGCGTTCTTCCCCTCGTCGGCCTCTTCGAGGATGTGGTCGACCATGCCGGCGAACTCATCGGGGAATCCTCCCCGGAAACGACGCCACCATCGTCGTCCCACTTCGTTGCCGAGGTGCCAGCTCAGATAACTGGCTCGCTCCATCCACTCAGCGTCGGCAACCCCCAGTTCGTGCATCTTCTGGAGGCGCTGGATCTGCACCAATCCGAAGTTGAAATACCGATCCAATACGGCCGCCTCACGATCATCCAGGTCGTCCGGGGCGACGACGGCCTTTGCCCAGGTGGCAGCCGGGTTCTCGCCCATCATCGCTAGTTCCAGCTGCATGTCTGCGAGGAACCAATCGTTCGCGACCTGTGCCTTCGTGATCAGCGTATTCTGTCTGATCTGGAGGGCCACCAGGACCAGGCCCACGACGACACCGAGGTTGGCGACGATCCCAAGCCAGGAGTTCAATTGCCCTGGATCCATGTCAGGCTCCAACGAGACGCGTGTGTTCGGCCACCGCCCGCATCGTCGGATCGAAGACCACCCCGCGCAACCGCATGACTCGCGGCGGGGGTCTTGCAGAGTGCGTGTGCCGGACTTTCCTGCGTCAGGAGGTCCGGGCAACGTCCTCGGTCAGCTGCAGCCCAGTGCGCAGGATCGGTTCCCCCAACCCGTCCAGGATGCCCAGGAAACGCTCGTCCAAGCTGGCCCTCCGACCGTTCCAGTAGCGCCGGCATCCGGGTTGCGTAGCGTAGGCGAAGAAGACCTGGCAATTCCGATCCCAGACTTCCTTGGGTGCGGAGCCCTCGGCTGTATGGATGTAGACGTTCTCAAAGGTCTTGAAGAAACTGTATAGAACGTGGATCAGCCGACTTCTCTCCTCCGGGGAGAACCCGCTCCAGTCGTCGCTGGCAGCTCCCCGTTGAAAAAGATGACTCAGGTGAGGATCTGCCATTACCTGGTAGTTCCACTCCTGCAGCTGCTGGAACGCCGAGTCCCGAACGCTGGTCGTGAGAGCGCGGTTTTGCTGGTCGAGTTGTCTTCCCACGTAGAGGAGCGTTGCGACGACTGCGACTGCACCGAGCACCTCACCCATTGCACCGATCGCTGCCCAGTTCATGGTTCCCCCAGGTTGGCTGCACAGAGTGTATCGCACACCATGGGGGCCTGGCCGCAGTAGGAACAACCCTTGAGGGGCGGGCCACCTGTATGCCCCAACGTTGGTGAGCGAGACCCGTAGGCCCGGCCAGTTTCTTCTTGCACCCTGACCGCTCCCCGGGCTATTCAGGGTCCGAGGTCACCCGACACCCTGGAGGCGCCATGACCACGCTCGCTCGCTCCCTGACCGCTTCATCCGCCGCATTCCTGGTCGTAGTCGCATGTGCACCGGCCGCGGTGGAGGAGCCTGAGACGACGGGCCCGCTCGAGGGCGTCTGGTCCGTGGTCGCGGTTGATCCCATGGACGGGTCTTCTCCTGTCGACCCGTCGCAGCCCGGGCTCTACCTCTTCGCCGGATCACACTACAGTGCCGTCTACACACCGGGTCCCGACGCGAGAGTGAAGTCCGAAGCGTCGTTCCTCCCGACCGAGGACGAGATGATCGCGCAGTACCAGAGCATCATCGTGAACTCGGGCACTTACGACGTCGATGGATCCTCCCTCACGCTCCGCCCCATGATAGCGAAGAGCCCGGGCTTCGTCGGCGGCCGGCTCACGGGCACCTTCTCTGTGTCGGGGGACACCCTCGTCCTTCACCACGAGCACCTCTTCGACCTCGATGGGACTGAGCTCGCCGACTTCGGCGAGACTCTCACCCTGGTCCGGCTCGAGTAGGCGGAGAACGGCCCGGGGGCGTGCTGCTCAGCCTGATCCTGCGGAGTCCGGAGCCGGCTCTTCGGGCAAGACACTGGTCTCCGGGCCTGGAGCTCCACAGGATATACACCCAATTGTTGGGACGCCCTCCGAACCCGGTGGAGGCAGGCATGTACTCCCCCTCGGACTTTCGCCGTAAGCTCGCCAACAAGAGTGACGACGAACTCCTCGATATCGTCGAGGGGCGTGATCTTGGATATCGCGAAGACGCGCTTGCCATCGCCCAGTCCATTCTTCGCGAACGTCGTGTCTCGTTCGCCGACGTCGCTGCTCGAGAGTTGACCAGACGGAGCGAGCGGGACCTCGAGATCAAGGGCGACCTCTACGTGCTCCGTCGGAGGATGAGAAGGGCACACAGGCTCATCTTCACTGGGAGCGCTTTCACCCTCGCGAGCGTCGTTCCCTCGCCCACCCCTCTCGCGCTCCTCCTGGGAGGCGGATTCCTGGTTGTCGGTTTCAAGCTTCGACGGTCGGCGAACGAAGAGATCGTCTTGCTGGAAGAGGAGCAGAATGCGCTCCGCGAACGTTGAAACGTGTCTGCTCCTCCGCCGGAGTGTGACTCGCACGATATGCACCCAACGTCGGGAAGGGTCGGTAACGGACACCGAGAGAGAGGGGAGGTCACTTGAACTGGAACGCCATCCAAGCAGTGGCCGAGCTCGTGGCAGCCATCGGCGTCCTGGCGAGCCTCCTCTATCTCGCCGTCCAGGTCCGGCAGAACACCGCTTCGGTCAGGGCGGACTCGGCCGCCCGCGTCGCAGAGTCGATCGCTCAGAGTCGCCGGGCTGTTTGGACGGACCCTGCCGTAGCCGCTCTCTATGAACGCGCGCTTGCGGGGAAGCCCCTCGGCAACTCGACCGATGCCATCAGGGTCCGGGCAGTCTGGCTCACGATCTTGAAAGACTTCGAAGCGCTGTTCCACCAGAGCCGCAGCGGGCGGCTTCCGCCAGACATCGACGCGGCATGGCGAAAGGAGATGGTTCTGTACTTCGCTACGCCGGGGGGCCGCGATGCCGTCGCGGCACTGGGCGGCCTCCTCAGCGAACAGTTCGCGCTGTTCGTGCGGGAGCAACTCGAGGCCCAGGACGGCTCACCCCTGGACGAACTCCAGGAGCGCTGGACCGCGGTCGCAGAAGCCAGAGCCAGCCTGGCGCGAGGAGGGGATGACGCAGCCTGACTCCGCATGATCACGCGGATTCCGAGGCCGTCTCCCCGGCAGGACACTGGTCTCCAGGCCCGGACCTCTGCACGATAGGCACTCGACGTCGGCCAGAACTTCCTCGGGAAAGGATATGATGATGTCCCATCGCAGATCTCACCGCGGGCGCGCAGGGGCGCTCGGAATCCTGGCCTGCCTGGCCGTGGTCATCCCGCAGGGGACCGCTGCCCAGGACGACAGTGACGTCGACGCGGTCCTCGCCGTCATCGACGCCTTCCACGCCGCCCTGGCCGCCGGGGACTCCATTTCCGCTCTCGGCCTCCTGGCCGAGGACGTCGTCATCCTCGAAAGCGGGGGCGTCGAGGACAAGGCGCACTACCGAGCAGGTCACCTCGCTGGAGACATGCGCTTCGCTCAAGCCGTCCCACGGCAGCGGGGCGAGACCACCGTGGATCTGAATGGGGACGTCGCCTGGGCCCACTCGACCAGCGTCGTCGAAGGCACCATGGGCGATCGCGACATCAACTCCCAGAGCGCGGAGCTCATGGTCCTGGTCAACGACGGTGGACGGTGGATGATCCAC
>CAZKJJ010000137.1:0-6140 GCA_964553055.1 uncultured Acidimicrobiia bacterium | reverse complement strand
ACGAACCGACGACCTCTGGCGAGGTCTGCTGGGTGCGTTCGTCTACTTCGGAGTCTGGCTCCTGATCGCTCTGGCAACCAGAGGGGGGTTCGGGATGGGCGATGTGAAGCTCTCGTTTCTGTTGGGGCTGTACCTTGCGTTCGAGTCATGGGGCGTGCTCGTCGTCGGCGCGTTTCTGGCCGTCCTCGTGGGGGGGTTGGTGGCGATCGTGCTGCTCGTCACGCGACGGAAGGGTCGCAAGGATCAGGTCCCGTTCGGCCCCTCACTCGTAGCCGGCGCCTGGCTGGCCCTGGTATGGGGTCAGGAGATCCTCGACGCCTATCTCGGCCGGTGATTGCCCGCCAAGAGGCCCGCCGGTACCCTGACCCGATAATCACAGCGGTGTAATTCGCTGGGGGACATGGGCAGTGGTCGCGCCTGGCCACTGGAGCGGAGTGACGATGGCCATCAACGTCGGGCTGGACATCGGGACCAGCGCTGTCCGGGCCGCGGCGATCGAGGTCGGCAGGAAGGACGCGCCGGTCCTGAAGAGGCTCGCGCAGCTTCCGCTTCCGATTGGCGCCGTCAACGCGGGGGAGATCGTCGACACACAGACGGTGCGCGATGCGCTCGTGCAACTCTTCAGGAGCGCGCGCCTGCCTCGGAAGAGGGTCGTAGTAGGGCTGGCGAATCCCAGGGTGATCGTTCGGAGGGTCGATCTTCCGTACATGCCAGAGGAGGAGCTCACCGAAGCCTTGCCCTTCCAGACGCAGGAGTACCTGCCCATCCCCGTGGCGGAAGCCATCTTGGACTTCATACCCCTGGAGGAGTTCACAACGCCCAACGGTGAGCCGATGATGTCCGTCCTCGTCGTGGCCGCCCAGCGCGAGATGGCCACCCACACGTTGGAGGTCGTGAAGGCCGCGGGTCTGAGGGTCCTGGCGGTCGACCTCCAAGCTCTCGCTCTGGTACGTGCCGTCTACGGTGCGAACCTGACGCTCGAGGTCGAGCCTCGGGCCATCGTGAACATCGGCGCAGGGGTCACCCAGGTGCTGCTCGTGCAGAACGGAGCCGTCCAGTTCCTGCGCATCCTTGCCATGGGAGGGCGGGACTTCACCCAGGCGCTCGTCCAGGGCATGCACATCTCGGACGAGCAGGCGGACACCTACAAGCGGAGCGTAGGGGTGGCCATCGAAAGCACACCTGCGGGCACGCAGGGCGACGACCTGGCCCGCAAGATCCTGACGGTGCAGGGAGACGCCCTGATCGAGGAGGTCAGAGGGTCGATCGAGTACTTCACGACGCAGGCGTCCGACAGACGAGTGAAACGCCTGCTCGTGGCTGGCAACGGCGCCCGCCTCCCGCATCTCGCCAACCGCATGGGCAGGGCGCTGGGAGCGGACGTCGAGCCGATCAAGATCTTCGACGGCGTGGTGAGGCTCGGGAAGGTTGGACTATCGGACGCCGAGCTGGCGCAGCTGCAGCCGTCTGCTCCTGTCCCTGTCGGCTTGGCCCTGTGGGGCGAAGTCTGATGCGGGAGATCAACCTCCTCCCTCCAGAAGAGGCGGCCCGATCGCAGCAACGAAGGAAACGGCTCGGCTACGTCCTGGCGGGTATCGCCTACGTTGCTCTGCTCGTACTCATCACCTTCTGGTGGCAGGCCAAGGCAGGCAGCGCCCAGGAAGACGTTGCCGCCCAGGACGCCATCAACCAGGGATTGGAGGTGAGGATCGCTCAACTCTCCGAGGCGGAAGAACTCAGGCGTCGCTACGACGACGGCGTCGAGCGAATCCAGGCCGTCCTGGCATTCGACGTCGCCTGGGGACGCTTGCTCAACGATTTGGGAAGGGTCATGCCTGACAGGACCTGGCTGGCGAGCCTGGCGGGGACGTCTGAGCACAGGGAGGAGGCTCCGAGCGTCTACGGCTCACTTCAGATGTCCGGCACGGCGTTCGACTATCCGGATGCTGCGAGCTGGGTCAGGACCCTGAACTCGGAGCGATGGCCCGCGGTGGGGATGGGATGGCTCGACGGTTCGAGCCGCTCTGAGCTCTTCGAGGGAGTGCCGGTGGTCGACTTCACCTCGAGCGCGGTGCTGACTGAAGGCGCCCTCTCCAGCCGTGCCGAGACCAGGATCCCGACGGTTCCGGAATGAGGCGTCCTGGCTTGTTACTTGGGATCCTCGGTGCTCTCGCGGTCACTGCCGCCTGGTACCTCGCGTTCTTCTCGCCGGTCAATCAGGACATAGGCGAGTCCAACGACCAGCTGGAGGGGGCCCAGGACGAGGAGCTGAGACTCGAGACGCAGCTCAAGCGGCTGCAGAGGATCCAGGAGAACCAGCTGCTGTACGTCGAGGCGCTCGGGGCAGTCGAGGCGGCGGTCCCGCCCACGCCCCAGGAGGCCGCTCTCCTCGATGACCTCGCAGGGCTCGAGCTCGAGTCTGGCGTGGTGTTGGAAGGGGTGACGCTCTCGTTTCCCCAGGACGTCGAGGGCCGGGACTACAGCGTCATTCCGATGAGCGTGGCCGTCGAGGGTCAGTACTTCGAGATCCTCGGCTTCCTCTACGGACTCGAGGACCTGGCCCGGATCGTCGTCATCAGGAACGTCAACCTCTCTTCTTCGGAGAACGAAGACGGGTTCACCGTCCTGCGGGTCAACGTGGGCGCCGAGGCGTACACCACATCGGCGCTCACCGCCACCGGTGCACAGGAAGCCACAGACGAGGGGGCGACGACCTCGACACAGCCAGGAGGTGAGGAGTGACCGGCTACAACAATGGATCAGCGGCAGCGACGGGGATCGTGCTGGTCGGCGTGGCGATCGCCGTGGTGTGGCTGGCCGTTGCTCCGAGCATCATCGGCGCAGAGGAGCCTGCGAGTGAGCTCCTGCCTCCCAGTGATGGAACGGCCTCGTCACCTGCCGCACTGATCGAGGGGATGCGGATCACCGAGTCCTTCCAGGTCTCACAGCCGAGGGATCCATTCCGTCCTCTGATCTCCGAGGACTCGCCCACCGGGGGAGGCGGGGGCTTCACCCCGGCTGGGATCACGGTCACACTGCTCGAGGTGCGAGACGTGGATGGGACCTCCAGGGTGACCGTCCAGGTCAGCGGAGTCACGTACGACGTAGGTGAAGGGGACACGTTCGCCACCAGCTTCCTCGTCGTGAGCATCGAGGTGGACTGTGCGGTGTTCCTGTACGGAGACAACGCCTTCGAGCTCTGCGTCGGCGAGACGATCCTGAAGTGAGTCCTCGGGTCGTGGTTTTCCGTTGGAGGCTCTAACTTCCCTGGAAACTCGGAGCTCGCATCATGGCATCCACGAACGATGTCCGTCCCGGAATGGCCCTGGACCTCCCAGACGGCCTGTTTCAGATCGTCGAGTACCAGCACGTGAAGCCGGGGAAGGGCAAGGCGTTCGTCCGTATGAAGCTGCGGAGGCTCGACTCTGGAGCGGTACTCGACAGGACGTTCCGAGCGGACGAAGACGTCCCCCTCGCCTACATCGAGCGGAAAGAGCATCAGTACCTGTACAGGGACGAGGTGGGCTATCACTTCATGGACATGGAGTCCTTCTCCCAGCTGACGCTACGGGAGGGTGACGTTGGTCAGGTGGCTGACTTCCTGAAGGAGGGGTCCACCGCCATGATCGCCTTGTACGAGGGAAAGCCCATCGGCGTGGACGTGGGCGCCTCGGTCGAGCTCGTGGTGACTGCTGCCGAGCCGGGGGTCAAAGGCGACAGAGTCTCTGGAGCGACGAAGCCGGTCACCACCGAGACCGGGCTCGTGGTGCAGGTCCCCCTGTTCATCGAAGAAGGCGATGCGATACGGGTCGACACCAAGAACGGCCAGTATCAGACGCGCGTGTGAGCAGAGAGCCGCGCGATCGGGCACTCCAACGCCTGTATGAAGCGGATATCCGGGGCCGATCCCCCGATTGGGAGGGTCTGCCACCGAAGTCTGCTCGTTTCGTGGAGGGCGTCTGGCGGGAGCAGCAGGCCCTCGACCAGACGCTCGACGATGTGTCAGAGGGCTGGCGCCTCTCGAGGATGCCAGCGGTCGACAGGGCCATCCTCCGCATAGGGCTCTTCGAGTTGAGGCACGAGCCCACGACGCCGACCGCGGTGGTGGTCTCAGAGGCGGTCCGGATGGCGAAGACCTTCTCCACCGAGAGAAGCGGAGCCTTCGTCAACGGCGTGCTGGCTGAGCTCGCCAGGCGCGAACGCGCCGAGAACTGACGCGGCTAGGATCTGGGAGTCCTTTAACGGAGGTCCCGTGAGGCCGCCAAGGAATCGGTTGTTCGTGCCACGAGATCCTGTGCCGTGGCGATTCTGATGGACGCAGAAGCCATGGGCCGCGCCCTGCGGAGGATCGCGCACGAGATCGTCGAGAGGAACCAAGGCGCTGCCGAGGTGATCCTGATCGGGATTCACACCAGAGGGGCGCCTCTGGCCACCAGGATCGCGTCCCACATCACGGACGTCGAGGGCGTCGTGGTGCCGGTGGGCACCCTCGACATCGGCCTCTACCGGGACGACCTCGGCAGTCGACCGACCCCCGTTCTCCATGAGACGAATCTCCCAACCGACATCCAAGACCGAGTCGTGGTCCTCATCGACGACGTGCTCTTTACAGGCAGGACCGTCCGCGCCGCCCTGGACGCTCTGGGCGACCTGGGCAGGCCTGCCCGTGTGCAGCTGGCAGTCCTCGTCGACCGCGGACACAGGCAAGTGCCCATCCGCCCCGACTTCGTCGGGAAGAACGTGCCGACGTCCGAGTCACAGCGCGTCAGCGTGCGTCTCGTGGAGCTCGACGGCCTCGACGAGGTGGCCCTCGAAGGAGAGCTCGTGTGACAGGCCTGCTCTCGACCGAGGATCTCACGAGGGAGGAGGCGGAGGCACTCCTCGAGCTCGGCGATCACTTTCGGGAGGTGTTGGAGCGTCCCATCCCGAAGGTGCCGGCGCTGCGGGGCAAGACAGCCGCCATGATGTTCTTCGAGGCCTCGACGAGGACCAAGCTCTCGTTCGAGAGGGCAGCCAAGGCGCTCTCTGCGGACGTCATGAGCTTCTCTCCTGGCACGTCGTCACAACGAAAGGGCGAGAGCCTCAAAGACACCGTGCAGACGGTACGGGCGATGGGTCCAGACATCATGGTCGTGAGACACGCCTCCGTCGGCGTGCCCGAGCTGGTGGGCGAGTGGTCGGGCTTGCCTGTCGTCAACGCAGGCGATGGTGCCCACCAGCACCCGACACAAGCGCTCCTGGACGCCATGACGATCCGAAGGCACTTCGGCAAGGTGGAGGGCCTCAGGGTGGCCATCGTGGGCGATGTCAGGTACTCGAGAGTGGCACGCTCGAACGTGTTCCTGCTGCACACGCTTGGTGCGACGGTGACGCTCGTGGCGCCTCCCACCCTCCTTCCTGTCAGCTTGACGGATTGGCCTGTCACCGTGGCTCCGAGCCTCGACGAGGCTCTCCGCGAATCGGATGTCGCCTACGTGCTCAGGATCCAGGCGGAGCGGGGGGGCGCCTCCGTGCTTCCCTCCCTGGCGGAGTACCTCGAGAGCTTCGGGCTGACTCGAGCCCGCTTCTCGCTCCTGCCGCCCGAGAGCGTTGTCATGCACCCTGGTCCTATGAATCGAGGCGTCGAGATCGCCGCAGACGTGGCGGATGACCACCGATCGCTCATCACGGAGCAGGTGACCAACGGCGTTGCGGTCCGGATGGCCGTGCTGTTCTCACTGTTGGGAGGTGAGGATCGTGGCTGACGTCCTCCTCAGGGGAGGGCTGGTCCTGACCGAAGGCGGCATGGAGCACACGGACGTGCTCGTCTCGGGGGAGAGGGGGGAGAAGGTCGGCCCCGGCCTCTCCGCTCCCGGAGCTGAGATCCTCGGCTGCGAGGGCGCATGGGTCGGACCGGGACTCGTCGACTTGCACGCCCATCTCCGCGAGCCGGGGCACGAGTGGAAGGAGGATGTCGGAAGCGCCTCCGAGGCCGCAGCGGCAGGAGGGTTCACGGCGGTGGTCGCGATGCCGAACACGGATCCTCCAACCGACAGGGGCCATCTCGCCAGATTCCTTCGAGAGCGAGGCAGGCAGGAAGGCTTGAGCGATGTACTGCCTGCAGGAACGATCACACTCGGCGGCGCTGGAAAGGAGCTCAG
>CAZKJJ010000136.1:0-6149 GCA_964553055.1 uncultured Acidimicrobiia bacterium | reverse complement strand
GTACGCCTAGCGTTCCTGAGCGTACGACGCCCCCTGAAGCCTCGAAAACTCGCGTCAGGGGGTATCTCGGCCTGAGTACGACTTTTTTGAAAAACCGAGCAGCTAAGAGAAGAAGCAGCGCGGGTTTCCGTGTTTGAAAACTACGATCTACGTCTAGGGGGCCATTAACCCAAGAAGACCCCATCGGCATCGCCGGAGGCCTCAACCTCTACGGCTACGCCAACGGCGATCCGATCAACTTCAGTGATCCGTTTGGGTTGGATCCGTGTGAGAGTTCATCCGCTTGGACGGAGTGCCTAGCCCAGGGCCTTGCCGACTTCGGGGCACGAAGTGGCTCAGGTGCGGTTGTCTTGGCCGGCGCGGCACTCAATGCCTTCCTTGAGGCAAGCGGTATCAATGCGGCGGCGTCTGCCGGCAACGCATTGGGTGAGGGGGAGCTCGGAAGTGGCACCCTCCAAGCGGGAGCGGCTCTCTTTGCACTGGGCCGCACGGGTGGAAAGGGTGCGCGCTTGGCGATCGGAAAGATGGACGATTTCGCCCGAGCGGGGATTGACCCCCCGAGCCTCCCAAATCTCGGATCGCCTCGCGCCAACTGGCGCCAGAACGCAGGGGCTCTCCGAGCTGCGATGCGGAGTGGCCAACCGATCGCGGACATCGCTACCGACCCGAGCACGGGTGCGCTGCTCAACAACACGGGGTTCCTGGCTGCTGAGCGGAATCTCCTGCGTAACCGAGGTTGGACCTACAATCCGGTAAGCAGGATGTGGAGTCCATGATGACCAGTCGTAGGGACGATCTCGGCTTTCGCAGAGCTGTACTGGACAGCTTTGGTTTCCTAGTCGATGAATATGGTTTTCGATCGGCCGAGGAGAAGCCGACCCTCGTGCGATACGAATCGGATACAGTCGGTGTCAGGGTCTACCACGGGCGTCAGTCCTACGAGCTTGACGTCGAGTTCATTGACCTCGACGGTGTCGAAAACGCTCCTCCTCTCAAGCTCCTCGATGTGTTGCGGCTTGAGGGCAAAGAGCAAGAGATGCCGCATGGGTTCTTCCAGAGCTCTAAGCCAGGCGGGGTGCGAAGGCTCGTCGACAAGCTTGCTCAACTGACTAGGGAGTACGCGAGCGAGATCCTTCGAGGAAACCGTATGTACTTCCGCCGGCTTTCGGTCCTAAGGTCCGAAATGGCGACGAAGGAAGAACTCCGTCGAAGAGCGTCAGAACTGCGCCACGCGGTAGATGCGGCCTGGAGGTCAGGGGACTACTCAAGGGTGGTGGAGCTCTTTGAGGAGCTTGAAGAGCCCTTGACCCCGGCTGAGAAGAAGAAGCTGGAGATAGCGAGGAGAAAGGCGAGCGTGTGAGGTTGAAGACCTCGGTCATCGCCTGGCTCCCGCAGAGGCATCTGGCGTGCCATCAGAGCCGTGCCGAGCTGGCCCGGTCCCTTCGGGGGCCGGGCTTCTTCCTCTTCAGGACCCGTCGCGGACTTCGCGACTGGTGACGAGGGCATCGACGAGGCGGACGACGGTCTTCTGATCGTCGGGGGGCAGTTCCTCGACCTTCCGCAGGCGGCGCCGGAGCGTCCCCGGTTCATGCCCGACTAGTTCGAGGCGCGGGAGTTGAAGATCGAAGATGCGAAGGCCCCTGATATCGAGGAGACCTGGGACTGGCCCGAGAAGCGCCGTAGGGCAGATTGCCGCGATTCAGGAGGTGCTCAAGAGCGGTCGGTAGACCGTGGAGCAGGTAGCGAGCGCCTTTCACGGGGCCCGGCGAGACCTGGTGGCGCGCCACCTAGAGATCCCGGCGCTCATGGGTGAGGTCGTCGAGGCCGAAGGTCGGATCGACTCCTTGACCCCCAGGCACTCAGCGACCTGAAGGTGTCCGCGTAGCCTAGCAGCCGGTGACGCCCTCCGGCCGCCCTCGAACGTGGGCGCTCCCACCCGCCTGCAACGGCCCATTCCTGACCGTTGTGGGCTCTCCGTACCCGGGGCCGAAGACACGCCGTGCGCTATCCTGGGCCAGCTTCCCTGCGTCGGAATTCTCCCGTGCGTCGACCTGTCCCAGCCGCTTGGTTAGGTCAGGTGGACGCTACTGACGCCGCCAGCGAGACCCCCAGTACTGGTCGCCGATGGCCGCCCTCTCAGAGCCCTGTGAATTGATGACCCCTCGTTGAGGGGTGGGTACCTACTCCTCGCGCGTCCCCTAGGCCGACGCCGAATCAGGCCGATTCAGGCTGTTTTTTTGTTGAAAGATATTGGATTCCTTTGGATGCTCCGGTAGGCGCAGGAACCACCTCTACCCTGGAGCACACGATGAGCGGCGGACCTGGCGGCATGATCGGAAACCGAGGCGGAACAGGCCGTCCGCCCTCGGTGATCCGGGGGACGATGCGGGAGCGGCTCGCGAAGTCCATGGAGATCCTCGAGGACGTGATCGCTCACGGAGCGACGCCCCCGAAGGGATGGAGGCCGGCGGACGTCCTACGGGCCATCGACCTGCTCGGGAAGCATGGCCTCAAACCCGACGACGATGCGATGAATCGCGCCGAGGTCTCAGCCTTGGTGGGGCGGCTGGCCGGGGTGGTGAGAGAGCACGTCGAAGTCCCGGGTCTCTCGCCGAAGGAGCGTCTCGAACGCATTCGCCTCCAGTGGGAGGACATCCTGGAGGGCGCGTGAGGCACCGTCGCAGGGTCCGACCGCATCTCCCCCCGCAGGACGCGCACTCAAGCGCCCCTAACGCGGCCGTGTGCCGCTGTGCGTCCTGCTCCCTTGTTCACGCCGAAAACCTCCTGAGGGAGATCCGGGCGCTCGAACTGGAAATCATCCGCCTGGAGAAGCGCCGGCGGGCCGACTGGAGGGCCGCGATTCGTGAGGCCCTACTCGGGGAGGACACATGACCGGTCGCCCCGACTGGAAACTGGCCGCGGGAAGCCTGGAGGCTGTCGAGACGGGTCTCCAGGATCTCACCCTTAGCCTGAGCCGCCTCCGTTACCGCATCGGCTCCCAGCCCGTGGTTAGGACCTCGCCACCTCCCAACAACGTGGTTGCCGTATTGGAGGACGTGCTCGGGGTTCTGGCCGAGGTACGAACCGCGGCCGCGCTGGCCCCGGCTCGGGGCCAGGATGTGGATGCCGCCCTCGACGCAGGATTAGCCGCCCGTGAGCTAGAGGAGACCGTTCGTGCGGCGCTGACAGAACTCAGGGCCGTTAAAGGAGACCCGTAATGAATGATCTACACAGGATCGAACTCATCCCGGCTTCCGGGCTTTCGGGCGCTCACGGCGCTTGGTTGCCCATCGAGGTCTTGGAGCCGGGCTGGGCCATCGCTCGCGAGCTCCGACACGCGGCGCGCCAGGTCGATCGGGTCGAGGACCGCCTTGCCCGCTTGATCGCTCAGCGCGATGCCCTGTGGCGCACGCGGGAGCGAGGGGGGGCCTTTGGGGATGGAGTGTTCACCCACCCCCGAGCAGACGAGTTGGAGGCAGAGATCGAGGGTCTGCAGAAGGCCATCGACGACACCGTCCAGGAGCGGGACCGACTGCGCACCGAGTTGGAGGGAGTCGAGGATGAGATACGACGGGGCTATGTAGCGGTGGAGGTCGCCCCCGCTCGCCCGGCCTATCGGGAGGCCCGGTAGGGGAAGGGACATGCTGCACCCGCGTGGACGAGCCGTACAAAGACCGAAGAAAAGGCCGCTTAATACTGCGCATCGGTCGAATGGCCGCCTGGTCCATTTCTCCAACCCGTTGGTGGGGAAGAGCTTACGGTATCCGACTCGTCCCGCAGTCCCGCCCCTGGTATTTGACCCCAAGAAGCCGATCATCGTTCGTTGATGCCATGGACACTTGTCGCACCCTGGCCGCGTTGGCCGCTGACCCGGAAGCCCTCGACGAGGTGCCGTCAGATGATCTGCCGGGGATTCTGGGCTCGCTGGAGACGCTCAAAGCGCGGGTGTGGCAGATGGTGAACGGCCCACCCCGCCCGGTGCCCGAGGCTGAACACACACCCGTCGCGGGTCTAGGCGGCCTGGTCACGGCGGATCAGGTGGCGGACTGGCTCGGGCTCGGCAAGCAAAGAGTCTACGAACTGACTCGGCGGGGCGACCTCCCACATGTCCAGATAGGGCGGCAGTACCGATACGACCCAGCTGCCATCGAGGAATTTCTGGCCGCCGGCGGAACCGCGGGAGAGGACTGAGGACACAGACCGGAGTTCCTGCCGGACTCCTCCCGGGCGCGAGTCACGAGAGGGACGGCATCAGAGGGGCCCCGCCGAGACGGAGTAGGAAGCCTGAGCTAGCAAGCGGGGGCCCATGGATCCCGGACCGTCCGCCAAGTATCCCGAGGCCCCATATCCACCAAGGAGTGGTTTAGATGACACATACGCCCCACCGTGGGCGGCGAGCGGTACCGCCGCCCACCTGCGCAGCATGACTCAGGCAACCTACCCACGGCCCGCCGGCTGCCTCGACCCTGTGGCAGCCTGGACCGACATCCTCCTCCGGGCCGACCTCCCGCCCACGCACCGGTTGGATCTCCGGGTGCGCCCACCTGGTCTGAGTCCCGTGGGCAGGAAGGAATTGGGCGGGGCCTTCAAGAGGTTCAAGGACCGTCTGCAGAACGACGGCGGGGTAGGCCACTGGGGCGTCTTCGAGCTCGATGGTGACCGCGTGGGTCACCACCTACACGCCCTCCTCTGGGTAGCCAATGCACGCCCTCACCTTTTTCCTCAGATCGCCTACGACCGCTGGGTTCGAAGAGCGGGTCGCGGGGCGGACTCCATCTTCGTGGCCGTTCTGGAGCCGGACCCCGGTCTCTCTGGAGCCGCGTTCGCCGATCTCCTCCTCCATATCGAGGCGGCGCAGGCCGTCTTGGCCGAGTGCGCTCGAACCTACGGACCCGCCTCGCCCTTCGCCGAGCGCGCTCGGGACGCCTTACGTGGCGCGCAGCGGGCGGCACAAGAGGCGCAGGCGGGAGCCCGGCGGCGGTTCTCCGCGCCGGACGAGGATGGCCCCCGGTGGCGGGCGGTCCGGCCCGCTACGGTTGGCCTGCATTATTGCACCCGCAAGCTAGGAAAGCCTGGAGGCGCCGAGCTGTGGTCAAGGGGACTCCTCCGGCGTATCGGGGCTACTGAGGCGTCCGGGGCGTTGGAGGACCGCTACCGCGGCTCAGTCGGGAAGGCCCGCCGGGAGGTGTACGGTTCCCACTGGCAGCGTGGTCTGGACACAAACGGGCTACATGGCTCTGGATAAGCCTTCTGGAACAGCATTCATGGGCCGACACGCGGATTAACAATCAGCCTCTCGTGACCGCTTCCACAGCTTATACTCAACGTGACCGTGACCCTGAGAGGAGGCTGTTCCCATGTCGGTGACGAAGGTGGCGCTCGCGGACGGTAGCAGGCGATGGAGGCTCCGATTCTACATGGGCCGGGACCCGGACACGGGGAAGAAGTACGTCATCACCGAGACCTTTGACCGAAAGAAGGATGCGGACCTCCGCGAGGCGACGCTTCGAAAGCAGAAGGCGGGTGGTGTGGTCCGGGCGCCTTCGAACGAGCCGCTCGGAAGCTACCTGACCGACTGGTTGGAGACGGTGAAGAAGAACCAGGTCCGGGCCCGGACCTTCGATGGGTACAAGGGCGTCCTTCGCCGCTATGTCCTTGAACCTCCACCAGGGGCGCCTCGTCTCGGCCAGATTCGCGTCAAGCGGGTGAACCCCGAACAGATCCAGGCGCTCTACCACCATCTCCAGGAGGAGTCGGGGCTCTCCCCGCGCACGATCCGTTCACTTCACGCCGTCCTCCGCCAGGGTCTGGGTTACGCCCACCGGACTGGGGCGGCGGCCCGCAACGCAGCCGAGTTGGTCGAGCTTCCCAAGATGGAGAAGCGGAGGGTGGAGGCCATGACTGGAAGGGAGGCCGCAGACTTCTTGGAGGCGGCGCGGAAGGACCGGTACTATGCGCTCTGGTGCATTCTACTGACGGGCGGGCTTCGTCCCGGCGAGGCACTGGCCCTCCAGTGGGACGACGTCGACCTCGACGGTGCGAGGCTCCATGTGCAGCGAACTCTGACGCGGCGAGGGGTCGAGGGATGGGAACTGGTCCCGCCGAAGACCCCGCGAGGGCGACGTGTGGTCGTCCTGCCCGGCGTGGCA
>CAZKJJ010000135.1:0-6237 GCA_964553055.1 uncultured Acidimicrobiia bacterium | reverse complement strand
GCCTCGGAAGCCGAGGCTCGTGCCTCTTCCGGACTGCTGGCCGTGATGAGCATCGTCCGACCGTTCTCCAAGAGCCTGCTGTCACCCTTTGGCGCATCACGCGCCGACCGGGCCAACGTCGAGACGTTCATCGAAGTACCGCACACGTCGCCCTCGGGACGCACCGTCCGACCCGACGGGCTGATCCGTGTGTCGTACGGCACGCAGCGTCCCTGGGTTGCGCTGGTGGAGGTGAAGACGGGAACGGACCGCCTGAGCGCAGACCAGATCAACGAGTACTGGGACATCGCCAGGCGGGAGAACTACAACGCGGTGATCACGATCTCGAACGAGATCGCACCGGCTCCCGATGTCCACCCGGTGGAGGGCCTCAAGGTTAGGAAGAGATCACCGGTCCGCGTCCACCATCTGTCCTGGACAATGATCCTCACCGAAGCGGTCAGACAGAAGGTACATCGGGGGGTTGGCGATGAAGAGCAGGCCTGGATACTGGGTGAGCTAATCCGCTACCTCGAGCATCCATCTTCTGGCGCGATGGAGATCCAAGACATGGGAGCCAACTGGGTAGCAGTACGGGACGGGGCGCATGCTTCTCGCCTCAACCGGCACGATCCAGCGGTGACCGAGATAGCCCAAAGGTGGGATCAGTTGATGCGCTACGCGACCCTCCGGCTAGCCGCGGAGACCGGAACAGACGTTCAGGAGGTAATCCCTCGGAGCCATCGTGACGATCCGTCGATGCGCACCCGTCAGATGGTCGACTCGCTCTGCGATGCAGCGGTTCTTGAAGGGGAGATCCGTGTTCCTGATACTGCCGGTGACATGCACATATCAGTCGATATGCGAGCACGACAGATCCGGGTATGGACGGAAGTAGCAGCGCCGGACGACCGGGGAGCGAAGGCACGCGTCACTTGGCTCACCCGACAGCTTGACGCCGCACCAGCCAGCACTCGCTTGGAGGCATACGCAAAGAACGTCCGAGCGCCCGTGGCAGCCGAGCTAGCGGCCGTAGCTGAGGATCCGACGCTCCTGCTAGGAGCCGATCGCAGGGAACCGGTCCGGTATCGGATTGCTGTGCGAACCCCCATGGGAATCAACAGGAAGTCCGGTACTAGGTGGCATAACAGGCTTCTACGAGCATGTCCTGCAGAACGTGACACCGTTCCAACGCCGAGCACCCAAACGCAAAGTCCAGCCCGCCGAGCCAACGACCGCCGACATCGACGAAGTCCCATCCGAACCGGCCCGTGTCGAGCCCGCATCATCGGAGGATGACCAGCTTCCGACCTGGGGCCTGGAGGCGGAGTAGTCGAAGGGACCATCTCCTGACACCGGGCACTCGTGCTCAGATACCCTCCAGGCATGGGATCCGACGAGGTCAACGAGGGCATCGACCGGCTGCTCGAAGAGACGTCTGCGGCCCTGATGTCCACGGCACCCCAAGTGTTGGAGAGCCCCCCGATCGTCGACCACGTTGCCTATTGGATGCTCACAACGTGCCTGAGCCGCCTTGCAGCGATCTCCCTCCTACTCCGTGCTGGCCACCTCGACGACTCACTTCCGCTCCTACGCCAGCTCATGTATGAGACCCACCGGATCATGTACCTGGCCGCTGCCCCTGACCTTGAGAGACCCGCCCTGGCCCTTGGGTGGCAGAACCAACAGATCACCGAAGGAAGGAAGCTTGTCACCAAGGTCGAGAGCTCCGGGCGGGACGAGCCGGAGCTAGACGAGCTGAAGGAAGCGCTTCGGCGCCAACAGCAGGACTTCGAGAGAACCCGAAAACACCTCGGCATCGAGAGCGTTTCACACTTTCCAGCCGAGGGTGAAGCCATGATCAGGAAGTTGGGTAGGCAGAAGGAGGACCTTGTCAACGCGACGATACTGGTGACGGCGTTCCACAACACAGGGCTCATGGAGTGGCTCACCAGCGAAAGCGAGGGGCGGGACCGGAAGCGCTACATACGGCGGATGGACGCCCGGACTCGCTTCGGGTTGGCCGAGCTTGCACTCGAATGGGCCCTTGAGGCGGCTATCGCAGCCTCCGATCTCCTTGATGGAATGAAGCCCCGCCAGAGGGAGCTGCACGATCTCCGTTGCGAAGTTCTTGTGAAGCTTGCGGTCCTCAACGAGAAGACTCAAAGGGAAGTCCCCCCCAGCGCCTGACCCTTCACTCGCCTGGGAGCCTCGGCAGCCCCAACCATCCGTTCGCACCTCGAAGGTCTCGGCCCACCACAGCGGCGCTGTACGCGACGATGGCGCGCGCCTACGTCATACCAGGCATCGGAGGCTTGCGGCTGTCAGACGTGACGGGAGGGACTCTCACAGCCCTCTACGGGGAGCTGGGGGAGGGGCTGGCTCCAAAGACGATCCGGAATGTTCACGGGCTGGCGCATCGCATGTTCCGAGATGCCGTCCGTTGGGGGCTGCTCGGGGCGAACCCAGCCGATGCTGCCGACCCGCCCAAGGTCTCCCGCGGAGACCCCGAGACGTGGACATCTGAGCAGGTCGCCCGGCTGTTCGCAGGGCTTGAGCACGATCGGCTGCGGGCGATGTGGCGGCTCTTCGCAACCACCGGGCTCCGGCGCGCCGAGGTCTGTGGCCTCCGCTGGGCCGACGTGGACCTTGACCGGGGCCACCTGTCGGTCGTCAGAACCCGAACCCAATACGGAGGCCAGCAGTTCGAGAAGGACACCAAAACGCAGGCGGGCAGGCGTCGTGTGGCCCTCGACCCGGCCACGGTGACGGCTCTGCGGGAGCATCGAAAGCGACAGCTTGAGGAACGGATCGCATGGGGTGAGGCATGGCAGGATCACGGGCTCGTCTTCTGTCGGGAGGACGGAACGCCGATCCGGCCTTCCTGGGTGACTCGTCGGCTTCCCAGGCTCGCCGAGAGCGCCGGAGTGCCACGGCTGACCCCGCAGGGCCTTCGCCACACCTGGGCCACTCTCGCCCTCGAAGTGGGTGTTCATCCCAAGGTGGTAGCAGACCGGCTCGGGCACTCGTCCATCCAGGTGACTCTGGACCGCTATTCGCACCTTGTCGAAGGTCTCGACCGCGCCGCAGCCGAACAGGTGGCCGACGTCATTGACGGAACGTGAGCAATTCCTCGCGGGTGACATTTGGGTGACATTTTCGCTCACTCCCAGCAGGGACTTTGCGGGCACTCTCGGAGAAACCACCAGGTCAGCGCACCACAGCACCTCTGAGCCGACTACAGCATGTGGGGTTGTCTAGGTTGAGGGCCTAGTGCCCTACTCATGGGCGTGGGGGTTCAAATCCCTCCTCCGACACTTGCACCGCATGCCCTGAGGCTGCACGGAGCGGTCTCCCGTCCGGCTCTTCGCCTGGTCAGATGCTGTGTCGGGGAGATTGCAGTTGCCGGTCCTGTCGCTGTGCCGGACTGCACTGAGATGCACCTGATGGACCCGGGTTGTACTGGCTCCGGGCACCCTGTCGGCACCTCGGCGGCACCCTAAGCGGCGCAAAGAGTTCGTTACTTGCGGGCTGCATTGCCCTGGACCCGGTTTCCCATGGACAGATTGGCGTGTGGGCTGCTGATAGGGTCGAGTGTTTTCGATCCGCCCCCTTGAGGAGGAGCGTTTGCGGCTGCAGAAGGGCTGGCTAATCGTGGCGGCTGTTGTACTGGCAACCGCAGCTTGCGTCCGAAGCAACGTAGATGAGACCACGTCGGCTTCGACGAAGAACGCGGGTACTGCCGTTGCGGCTGCTTATGGCGTGTCTAACTGGTCGCGAGTCCCAGCGTGGGATTCGGACATTGGCGGAGCGGCTACGAGAATGTGGAGCGTTACTGCAGCGGGGCCGGGTCTGGTGGCAGTCGGAGAAGCCGACTCTCGTGCTGCGGTGTGGACGTCTGTCGATGGCGTGTCCTGGTCTCGGGTTCCACACGATGATGCCCTCTTTGGCAGTGCGGGTGTTGCCTCAATGAGTGGGGTGACTGCCGGAGGACCGGGGCTCGTGGCAGTAGGTAATAGCGCGAGCTCTTTCGAAACGGACGTTGACGCTGCGGTGTGGACGTCTGCGGACGGGGTTAGCTGGTCTCGGGCTCCGCACGATGAGTCGGTCTTTGGGGGGGCGGACCGCCTTCTGATGTCCGATGTGGCCGTCGGAGGCCCAGGCCTGGTGGCGGTCGGTTCGTCACTTTCAGGGGACGATGTTGATGCAGCGATCTGGACCTCCTCGGACGGGGTGAGCTGGTCTCGGGTCCCGCATGATGCGTTGGTCTTTGGCGGAGTCGGTTCTCAGGTGATGTCGAGCGTGACAGCTGGAGGCCCAGGTCTCGTGGTTGTCGGCTCCGATGCGTCGGGTGACGAAGATGCGGCGGTTTGGACGTCTGTGGATGGCGTGAGCTGGTCTCGGGTCCCACATGATGAGTCGGTCTTCGGCGGTGTGGGTTTCCAGTCAATGAAGAGCGTTGCGGCCGGAGGCCCCGGCCTGGTGGCGGTGGGATATGACGGGCAGATTCCCGAACATGATGCGGCGGTGTGGACCTCTTCGGACGGGGTGAGCTGGTCTCGCGTCCCACACAATGATGCGATTCTTGGCGGTGGTGGAGCCCAGGTGATGTTTTCAGTTGCTGCCAGCGCTTCCGGTCTCGTAGCGGTTGGGGACAACGGTCCAGTGGGGGACCAGGTTGCTGCCGTGTGGGCTTCTTTGGATGGCGTCACGTGGATTCAGTTTCCCCACGATGAGGGGGTATTTGGGGGCTTGGGTAGCCAGGTCATGTCGAGTGTGGCTGTTGGAGGACCTGGCCTGGTGGCAGTCGGATGGCAAGGGTCGTCAGGGTTCATTCATCCGGCGGTGTGGCTGGGGACCGCCGAGCCTTGAGAGCGCGCTTGGCTCCATGTGGATGCGAAGACAAACGTGTGGAAGGCATCTTTGGCCTCTCACTAGCTATGACGGATCACTGTTCACTTGGAGGGTGCAGGGAGCCAACGGAAGGTATCTCGGAGGCTCTCGAGGACCTGACGACGTATCGAGAAGCCTTCTGGTTTGCAACACAGGGAAGAGGCTCCCGCTGGGCTCTTCCGGTGAGCTGTCCCGGTGGTTCGAGGAATGCCCATTTCGGATGGGGTTGAGTTGTCAAAGCACACCAAGGCAGAAGAAGAGGATCGTATCTAGAGACTCGCAGCGTACCGAGAAGGGGGAGAAGGGCGACTCTACAGAGAGTTACTGGTAGCAGCTGCCTCCAGACGGACGGTCGTGGATAACGGGGGACCCGTGCAACACGGCGACGTTCAGGCTGGAGGCCCAGGCCACCAGGGCGTTGAAGTCCTCCCAGTTCTCCGCACCTTGCTTCCAGTGGTCAGCCAAACCGGCCGGGGTCTCGTACACCTCCGTCAGGACAAAGCAGGTGTTGCCGGTTGGCGAAGACGATGGGTCTAGCGGGTTCGACAGCTCCGGGCCTTTCACAACGTTGTAGCGCAGCAACGCCATCTCCCCTTCGCGATAGTGGGTCCTCGCCATCCACCCTGCATGCTGGCAACGATGCGGTCTCCCTCCGCCACCTGATCCTCAGTGGCTGTCAAGATGAACGTGACCTGAGTCTTGCCCCGGCTGGTGTCGGACCGCGTACTCTCTGCTCGGACTTACGGCTTCCTGGGAGGTTGCGTGACTCGACGATGGATGGGTGTGGGATTGGCTGTTACGGCGTTGCTTCTTCTGGTGTCCTGTGGTGGGAGTGGGGAGCCGAACGTGACGCCGGTCAGGCTTCAACTCCAGTGGGTGACCCAGTCGCAGTTCGCCGGCTACTACGCCGCGGCAGAGCAGGGCTATTACGAAGCAGCAGGTCTGGATGTGGAGATGCTGGAGGGCGGACCTGCCATCGTCCCTCAGCTTGTCGTCGCCGAGGGTGATGCCGACTTCGCGGGAGGTGTGTGGGTTCCCAGAGTGTTGGAGTCCAATGAGTCTGGTACGGGTCTGATCAACATCGCTCAGATCTTCCAACGCAGCGGAACCCTCCAGGTGTCCTTCAAGGAGTCGGACATCACGTCGGTGGAGGACTTCGAGGGAAGGCGTATCGGCATGTGGGGTTCCGGGCTTGAGTTCGAGGTGATCGCCGCTGTTCGGAAGGAAGGTTTGGATCCTGACACGGACATCACTCGGGTGATTCAAGGGTTCGACATGTCGCAGCTTCTGCCGGTCGAGGCGGGGGGAACTGCCGAGGTCGACGCGGCAGAGCGAGAGCCGGTCGGCGTTCGGGTGCGGAGCGCG
>CAZKJJ010000134.1:0-6333 GCA_964553055.1 uncultured Acidimicrobiia bacterium | reverse complement strand
GGTGCGATGAGAGTCGGCTGGGGGTACGACGCCCACGCCTTCGGTGGCGAGGGACCAACCCGTCTGGCAGGGGTCATCGTCGATGCAGAGAGGGGAGTCCAGGCAACCTCGGATGGGGACGTCGCAGCACATGCTGTGGCTGATGCGCTCCTCGGCGCAGCGGCGCTCGGGGATCTCGGCGCGTGGTTTCCTTCCAGCGAGCCGGGATCGCAGGGCGCCGACAGCATGCGCCTGTTGGCGCGGGTCGTCGCCGCGGTAGGTGAAAGGGGCCTACACCCGACGTCCCTCGATCTGACCGTCATCGCGGAGCGAGTGCGGGTGGCACCCCACCGTGAGGCCATGGTGGCATCGCTTTCCTCGCTGCTCGGCATTCCTGCCGAGCGAGTCTCAGTGAAGGCAACGACGACAGACGGTTTGGGATTCGTGGGCAGAGACGAAGGTCTCGCAGCAGTGGCGATCGTCGTCCTGGACACCTGAGACCAGAGGCGGACCGACCAGGAGCCGTTTCTACACTCGTTCGTGATGCGGGTCTTCAACACACTCGGCAGGGAGATGCAGCCGTTCGTGCCTCGCGAGACGGGCAAGGTCTCCATGTACGTCTGCGGGGCAACTGTGCAGTCGGAGCCCCATCTCGGGCATGGTCGGTATGCGGTCGTGTTCGACGTGATGAAGCGCTACTTCGAGTGGCGGGGCTTCGACGTGGTCTACGTGCGCAACATCACCGACGTCGAGGACAAGATCATCCAGGCCGCCAACGAACGAGGCGTGGAGGTGGACGACCTCGTGCCCGAAATGATCGACCGGTGGACGGAGGCATACCGCCTTCTGGGCGTCGCGCCCCCAACCGTGGAGCCCAGGGCGACCGAGTACATCGGTGACATGATCGCCATGATCTCGGAGCTGATCGCCCGTGGACTCGCTTACGTGGCGGACGGTGACGTCTACTTCGCCGTCCGCGCGTTCACTCCCTATGGGAGGCTCTCTGGACAGAGCCTCGACGCTCTCCGCTCAGGAGCGAGGGTCGAGCCTGGGGAACGGAAGCGGGACGCCGCGGACTTCGCACTGTGGAAGTCGGCGAAGCCCGGCGAGCCGCGATGGGACTCTCCCTGGGGTCCCGGCAGGCCGGGGTGGCACATCGAGTGCTCTGCGATGGCGCTGCGGTTCCTCGGTGGGGGCTTCGACATACACGGCGGAGGCTCTGATCTCATCTTCCCGCACCACGAGAACGAGATCGCCCAGGCAGAGGGTGCGGGGTCGGTTTTTGCCCGCTACTGGCTCCACAACGGCCTGGTCAACCTGACGGGCGAGAAGATGTCCAAGTCGACGGGCGTCCTGGTCGACCTGGAGACGGCCGTCAGGCGCTTCGGGGGCATGGGGGTCCGGCTCTTCTACTTGCGGGCGCACTACAGGACACCGCTCGACTTCAGCGAAGCACTCCTCGACGATGCGGCGGTCGCCTACGACCGCCTGTGGAGCTTCCGCAGGCGTGCCCAAGCGGCGGGCTCGTCGCCTGACCAGAAGGTGCTCGATCGGTTTCGAGCGGCCATGGACGATGACTTCAACACCCCTGAGGCGCTGGCGGTCCTGTTCGATGTGGTCAGAGACGGAAACCGCGCCCTCGAAGCGGGGTCCGATGTCGGACCGCTGGCCTCGGCCTTCGACGAGATCACCGAGGTCCTCGGATTGGCGGGTCCTGGTGACGACTTGAGCGACGTGGAGCCCGAGATGCTGGAGCTCGCCTCCTCGTACGACCTGGACCTCGAGGGCATCTCGGAGGGCGCCGTCTGCGACCTGGTGGACTCCCTTCTGAGCCGTCGAGAGGAAGCACGGAGCCGCGGCCGGTTCCATGAGTCAGACGAGATCAGGGAGCAGCTCGAGCGGCTCGGTATCGCCGTGGAGGACACACCCGATGGCCCGCGTTGGCATCGGAGATAGCCTCGAGGGCCTCCACGCTGTCAGAGCCGCGATCAGAGCAGGGCGAGTGCGCAGGCTCGTCATCCAGCGCAGCCACCGCGACAAGCTTCTGAAGCTTGCCGAAGAGGCGAGGGCATCGGGCGCCACAGTGGAGATCGTCGATGATCTCGGCGATCTGGCGCAGACCTCGGCACCCCAGGGCGTGGTCGCGACTGCCCTTCCGTTGCCAACGGTCAGCTTGAAGGAACTCGTGGGGGCCGCGGGTGCGCCGGCCGTCGTCGTCGCGGATCACCTGGAGGATGCGCACAACGTCGGGGCGATCGCCAGGACCGCCGCTGCCGTCGGCATGAGCGGACTCGTGGTGTCGTCGCGGAGAGCAGCGCCGCTCGGGCCCGCAGCGTTCAAAGCCGCGGCAGGTGCCTTCGAAGCGCTCCCCGTAGCCGTTGTCTCGTCGGTGGCAGAAGCGGTCCGTAGTCTGAAGCAGCTCGGCGTCTGGTCCGTGGGCCTCGATGCTCATGGTGATGCTTCGGTCTTCGGCATGGAGCTCCTCTCCGAGCCCGTCGCCCTTGTCGTCGGTGGCGAGGGCAGAGGCCTGTCCGATCTGGTCAAGGCCAGGGTCGACGTGCTGGCGGGGGTCCCGATGGCGCGTGACGTGCAGAGCCTCAACGTTTCGGTGGCTGCTGCGATCGGCATGTATGAGATCATGCGGGTCAGGCGAGCTTCTGCTGCCGCTGATGAATCTGTCGAGCTGCATGGCTCGGGTGCGGAACGTAGGAACAAGCCGGGTTAGCTCAGTTGGTAGAGCACTGCTCTTGTAAAGCAGATGTCGCCGGTTCGAGTCCGGCACCCGGCTCCACCTCATTGGGTCGCGCCGGTGGAAGAATGCCCGGCCGACGCCGTTGGTGACGGGGAGCCTCGGTGAGAGTATCGATGACGAATGTGCCGATCACATGACAGGGCGCCACGCAGACGGTCCCGAGAAGGACTTCTGGAGGGACCTGGTCACCTTCGGGCTGAAGGTGCTGTTCTGGGGCGCCGTGGTGATAGGTGTCGTGTGGGTCTTCCGTCAGGTCCCAGGCCTCGGCGCCGGCTCGGAAGGGGACGAGGAGGCGGCGCCTCCCCAGAGCACTGTCACGACGGCTGCAGCTGTGGAGCAGACGACGACTTCGACCGAGCCGATTTTGACGCCTGCCGAGATCACGGTGGTCGTCTTGAACGCGACGCAGCGCTCCGGGCTGGCAGGCCGGGTGACCGAGACGATCGGACTGCTTGGGTACCAGATGCTGGAGGCTGCCAACTACGCCAATCCCTTGGAGGACTCGGTGCTCTGGTATGTCGAGGGCTTCGAGGACGAGGCGGCGGCACTCGCCAGGGTCCTGCCTGACATGATGGTCGAGCTCAACCCCGAGGCCCCTCAGGCTGATCTGGTCATCGTCCTCGGTTCGTCGTTCGAAGAGTGAGGGGATCCTCTCTGTGGGCGCGGTACCTGTGGCTCATGGATGGTGTCGTCGTGGTGCTGGCGGTGGTCGCCTCCGTCGCGGGTGCACTGATGCCTGCTCTGCTGCTCGACATCGCCAGCTTCTGGCCGTTCCTGCTGCTCGGTTGCGTCGCGGGCCTGGCCGTGTTGGCGCTGGGGGACCGCGTTGCGAATGGTGTTCGTCTCATTCCGCCGCTCTTCGTCGGGGTGTGGCTGGGGATCGCGATCGCTTTGCATTTCGCGGCATGGTCGGAGCTTCCTTCTGCGGCCGGTGACATGGAGGGCCCTGAGATCGGAGCTGTCCAGACGGCTGACCTCGCCATCGAGACGTCCGCAATCCTGGCGGTGAACGCGGGAAATGGCACATCCCTGTACGCCATCGACCTCGCCAGGCGTGGCGGGGGCGGAAGCGTCCCTGAGGCCCTCGAGGCCCTGGCAGGAACTGACGCGGTGTTTCGGGTTCGGGAAGCGGCAGACTCGTTCTGGTTCGGCACCGGGGGCTGGGAGCTCGCGTTGGCTGTTGGGCCTGCTTGGAGTCTCGACCTCGTCGCTCCCAAGGTTGAAGCAGACCTGCGAGGTCTCGCCCTCGATGCCGTTCTGCTGCGGGGATCCGGAACGCTGATGTTGCCCACCACGGGCCGTCCGTTGGAGGTCACCGTCTCAGGTGATCTGACCGTCACGGTACCTGCGGGTCAGCCCATCGAGATACAGGGAAGCGCAGCAGTTCCTGAGGGGTGGATCACCACAGGTGAAGGGTGGATGTCGCCTGTGGAGGGCGAAGGCATCCTGATCATCGTCGAGAGCGGTTCTGTTGAGGTGACCGAGCGGTGAGTACACTCGGCGCTCGAATGAGCGGGCGCCGATGACCGAACCCTCCCCGCTCTACGAGCGGTTCCGGCGACTCGGCATCGTTGCCTGGAGCATCGTCGGAGTTGTGATCGTCCTGGCCGTGGTCGTTTGGATCGCCGTAGAGCTCAGGGTCATCATCCTGCCGGTCATTCTGGCGGTGGGGATCGTGTATCTGCTCAATCCGTTCATCGATCTCCTGAGCCGGACCAGGGTCCCGAGGGCGGCGTGGACGATTCTCGTCTACGTCGTGTTCCTGGGTCTGCTGGTGCTGCTGGGTATCGCCGTCTATCCGGCCATCCAAGACCAGGTCGTCTCGTTCATCTCCCAGGTGCCAGATATCGCCACCGACCTGACTGCGGAAGTGGTCCGCCTCGCCAACAACCTGGGCATCACTCTCGACTTGCCCACGATCGAGTCGATTCAGGAGTGGCTGGCGGACCCCGCCAACCGGGAGGCGATCATCGACGCGCTCGGTCAGGTCTCCCAGTTTGGCTTCGCTGTCTTCGAGGTGATCGGAGTGTTCCTGCTCGCTCCGATCCTCGCGTTGTACATTCTGATCGACCTTCCAGCTATGGCCCAGCGGGCCCGAGCCGTGATCCCACACGCATGGCGCGACGAGACGCTCTTCGTCAGTAGGGAGCTCGGCAGGGCTCTGGGTGGCTTCGTTCGGGGCCAACTCGTCGTGGCTCTGTTCGTGGGCGTCGCTTCGAGCATCGGACTCCGCATCATCGGGCACCCGTTCTGGCTGGTCATAGGCCTCATCGCGGGAGTGCTCAACCTCGTGCCTTTCATAGGTCCCATCGTGGGTGGGGCGCTCGCCGCGCTGACAGCCCTTGCACTTCAGGACTTCTCAACGGCCGTCTGGTCCGTCGTGGTGATGATCATCGTTCAGCAGATCGACAACCACGTGATCAGCCCCCTGGTGTTGAGAGTTGCCGTCAAGCTCTCACCCGTGACCATCATCCTCGCCCTCATCGCCGGCGGTGCTCTGGGAGGTCTCTTTGGTGTGCTGTTGGCAGTCCCAACGGTGGCCGGGGTGAAGGTCGTCCTGGGCCATCTCTGGCGAACCAGGATGCTCGGCGAGTCGTGGGAGGAGGCGTCAGAAGCCATCATCGAGACCTATGAGACGCCACCGCGGCTGGCCCGCGGCAGGCGAGGACGCGAGACCGAGGTGCCCGAGCAGCTGACCCTCGCTGATGAGGATGATGACCTGCCTGAGGCAGGCGACGTGTCCCAGACTGCTCTGTGATACCTGGGCGCGGATGACGATCCGCTTCTCGCTCTGGTCTGGACCAAGGAACGTGTCGACGGCAGTCATGTACGCGTTTGCCCAACGGACGGACACCAGGGTCGTCGATGAGCCGTTCTACGCGCACTACCTGGTCCACACCGGCGCCGAGCACCCTGGACGCGCCACCGTGCTCGCAGCTCAGGACAGCGACGTGAGCAGGGTCATCGACACCGTCGTGCTGGGACCCTGCGACCGACCCGTCCTCTTCATCAAGCAGATGGCCCACCACCTAGCCGGAGTGGATCGATCCTTTCTCGCCAAGACACAGAACGGCCTGCTGATCAGGCACCCTGCCGAGGTCCTGTCGACCCTCCCCAGGCAGATCCCCGAGCCGACCCTGGCGGACACGGCGCTGCCTCAGCAGGTCGCGCTGCTCGAGGAGCTCATCGCAGCTGGCCAGGATCCACCGGTTCTCGACGCTCGACGCCTCCTGCAGAGCCCGCGAGTCGTGCTCTCGCGCCTGTGCGACTCGATCGGGATTCCCTTCCAGGAGTCGATGTTGCATTGGGAGGCCGGTGGCAGGCCGGAAGACGGTGTCTGGGCTCCCCATTGGTACGAGCGGGTTCACGAGTCGACGGGCTTCCAGCCGTACCGTCCGAAGCAGGAGCCGCTTCCTGGCGCGCTCGAGTCGCTGCTCGCCGAATGCCTTCCCCTTTACGAGTATCTGCTGGCTCGGGCTGTCGGAGAGGAGGAGGGGTGAGAGAGTACGAACCGCACGAGCTTCCCGACCCCAGGAACGCCGACATCATGGTCTATGTGGGGAAGACCCTCCTACCGAGGGCGGAGGCGAAGGTCTCGGTGT
>CAZKJJ010000133.1:0-6338 GCA_964553055.1 uncultured Acidimicrobiia bacterium | reverse complement strand
GTTCGGGACGGGACCCGAGGGCCAGGTCTGGGTCGGCGCCACCGACGGCCGGGTTGCTCCAGGTCCGTGATGACGAGGACGATCGTGACCGCGACGAAGAACAGTGCCGCAGGCAGCAGCCAGGTGGCGCCCACCACCACCACGGTTCCCGCAAAGGCCACGCCCGTAGCCACTTCGACGACGGGATATCGAACCGAGATGGGCTCTCCACAGTCTCGGCATTTGCCCCGAAGCAGCAGCCACGAGACGAGGGGGATGTTGTCCTTGGGCCTGATCTCGGACCCGCATCTCGGACACGCCGAAGGGGGGCTGACCACGGAGCGGTCGAGAGGCACTCGGTAGGCAACGACGTTCAAGAACGACCCGGCTGCGAGCCCGACGATGAAGGCGACGACGGCGAGGATGGTCATGTGGTCACCGACCCAAGTCTCGGAGGCTCGGACCCTGGATCCAAGGACCGCGAGAAGGCGGGCCCCATTGGGGCCCGCCTCTCACTGACTGGATGCCGAACTACCAGGACGCCTGGTCGCACTCCGCGTGCGTGTCGACGTTGGCCAGTGCCGCGTCTGAGTCGTAGGTCGTCCCTCCACCTGCTGAAGCATCGTCCCCGATGCAGAAGAACGTCCCTGAGGCGCTCTCCCTGGCGAAGAGGGCGATCTGGTCGCCGCGCACGAAACCAACCACGCCGGTCGAGGTGCTGGCCACGACCTCGAAGTCGAGGCTCGGCTCGATGGACTCGAGATCCGCCTCGTATGTGGCGTCGTCTGCGGCGCCCGCGCCGTAGTCCTCGTTGTCCACGTAGTAGACCTTTGCGGCCGTCAAGGCGTTGCGAAGGTCGCTCTGCGCTGCCCTGTCCTGGGCACGCTGGCGGGCACCGAGGAAGGTCGGGATGGCGATGGCAATCAGTATGGCAATGATGAGCACCACCACCATCAACTCGATGAGGGTGAAGCCTTCCTCGCGCTCGAGGCGGCTTCTCATCCAGCTGATCATGTGTTGACCTCCCGGTCTGAACGCGAGACCCACCATGGGCCTCGGGACAGATATCGGCCCCCTGTCAAGTGCCCTTGAGTACCCGAGCCCGCTGGCGCTGAGGTCCTCGTCAGCGGGCGCCTCACTAGCATCCGGACGATGCCGGTCGACGTGCTTCGCTCGACCTCCCTGTTCGGCGGGCTCGACGAACAGGAGCTCTCCGAAGTGGAGGGCCTGCTGCGTCAGAAGCGGTTCCTGCCTGGTGACGTCGTGATCGAGGAGGGGTCCGTCGACGAGGCGGGCATGTGGCTCGTCCTCGAGGGCGAGGCAGAGGTCAGGAAGGGCGGAGCCAGAGTCCATGTCTTCAGGAAAGGCGACTACTTCGGCGAGTTGGCGTTGCTCGCCGATCCGAAGGGTCCTCGCTCCGCGGATGTCATCGCTCTCGGCACCCTCTCGGCGGCCGAGCTCCGCCAGGAGGATCTCCTCGGCTTGCTGCGCAGGAGACCCGACGTGGGCATCTCGATGCTCGCCGAGCTGGCTCGCAGGCTGCGAAGAACCACTGAGAGGCTCGAACGGCAGGAGGAGGCCAGGGAGCAGCCTGGGCACTGGCTGATTGCGGAGGACGACTACCTCGGACCGATCGCCCGTCAAGCGATGAGCCCACCCATCTCGCGGTTCGGCCCTTCCGGGGATGACGAGGGCTCCTGAGAGCGAGGGGGAGGCGGCAGGCTCGGGGAAGGCTACTGAATCAGGTTGATGACGTTGAACATCGGCAGGTAGAGGGCCACGAGCATCCCGCCAACCGTCACACCCAGGAGCACGATCAGCAGCGGCTCGATGAGAGACGTGAGTCCCTCCACTGTTGCGGTCACCTCGCGGTCGTAGAACGATCCCACCTTGTCGAGCATGGCGTCGAGCGCACCCGTCTCCTCTCCCACCGCGATCATCTGTATGACCATCGGAGGGAACACCTCGTGATCCCGAAGCGGCTCGGCGATCGACTCGCCCTCCTTGATGGAGGACTGCGCGTCTCGGACGGCCGCAGACACCACCGCATTACCGGACGTCTCTGCCACGATGTCCATCGACTGGAGTATCGGCACACCTGTCTTGACGAGCGACGAGAGCGTGTGAGAGAAGCGAGCTATGGCCGTCTTGTGCACCAGGCCGCCGAAGATCGGAATGCGCAACGTGACCTTGTCGTACATCTCTCGTCCGTGGGGGGTCGCCTTCCACTTCTGCAGCCCCACAGCGGCTCCGATGCCTGCGGCCCCGACGAGCCACCACATGGACTGCACCACGGAGGAGACTTGAAGGAGGAGCTTGGTGGGAAGCGGAAGCGTTCCGCCCAAGTCCTCGTACAGGGTCTCGAACATGGGGACGACGACCAGCAACATGGCAGACACGATGACGAGGACCAGCGCGAACACCGCTACGGGATACATCATGGCTGAACGGATCTTGGCCCTGAGCGCGAGCTGCTTCTCGAGTGTGTCCGCCAGCCTGATCAAGGTCTCGTCGAGCACACCACCGACCTCACCCGCCTTCACCATCGCCACGTAGAGCCTGCCGAAGGCCTTCGGGTGCTTCTCCATGCCCGCCGACAACGAGGCGCCCCCATCGACGTCGGACTTGACGGCCTCGAGGACGTCCGCCAGAGCTCGCGAGTCGGTCTGTGAGATCAGGATGCTCAGGGACCGGAGCAGCGACAGGCCCGAGTTGATCATGGTGGCGAACTGCCTGCTGAACACTGCGACGTCCTTGAGCCGGACCCGGTTCGAGAAGGGCAGCCGGATCTCGGTGCTGAGGCCCCTTCTCCTCTGCTCCTCGATGGCGATAGGGGCGTAGCCGCGGTCCCGCAGCGCCCTGGCGACCGCTTCGGCCGAGGAAGCCTCCATCTCCCCCGTCTGTAGGTTGCCCTTGCTGTCTCTCGTCTTGTAGTTGAAGGTTGCGGCCATCAGGCGACCCTCCCGAGCAGCCTCTGTAGGTCCTCTGCATGGGCGCACCTGTCGAGTGCCGTTTCGAACGACACCCGCCCTCTCCTGACGAGGTCGGCCAGTGCTTGATCCATCGTCTGCATGCCGTATCGACCGCCCGCCTGCATGGCGGTCGGGATCTGGTGGTTCTTTCCGTCCCTGATCATGGCTCGTACGGCAGGGATGGCAACGAGTACCTCAACGGCGGGAACCCTTCCTCTGCCGTCGCTCGTCGCGAGCAGCTGTTGGCTGGCGATGGCCTGCAGGCTCGAGGCGAGCTGCACCCTGATCTGCTGCTGCTGGTGTGCAGGGAACACGTCGATGATCCTGTCGACCGTCTGAGCTGCGTCCTGCGTGTGCAGCGTGGCGAACACCAGATGGCCGGTCTCGGCAGCGGTGAGCGCGGTGGAGATCGTCTCCAGGTCGCGGAGCTCCCCCACGAGGATGACGTCTGGATCCTGTCGCATGGCGTGCCGCAGAGCGTTCGCGAAGCTCTTGGTGTCGCTCCCCACCTCGCGCTGGTTGATGACCGAGCGCTTGTGGCGATGGACGAACTCGATCGGATCCTCGATCGTCAGGATGTGATCGGCTCGCCGCTGGTTGATGAGGTCGATCACCGCCGCCAGCGACGTCGACTTGCCTGATCCCGTAGGACCGGTCACCAGTACGAGACCTCTGGGGTACGACGCGAACTCCGCAACCACGGGTGGCAGACCGAGCTCCTCGAGCGTCTGGACCTCGCTCGGGATCGCCCTGAAGACGGCGCCGATGGCGTCACGCTGGAAGAAGACGTTGACACGGAATCGACCGACACCAGGCAGTGGATGCGACGTGTCGAGCTCCAGCTGGTCCTCCAGCTTCTTGCGCTGGGACTCTGTGATGATGGCGTAGACGAGCTCCTTCAGCTCCGCGGGAGCCAGCACAGGCAGATCGTCGAGGGGCTGCAACGTCCCATCGACGCGAATCTGCGGGTGGCTTCCCGCCGTCAGGTGAAGGTCTGATCCCCTCCTGGCGACCAGCTCCCGCAGGAGGTGGTTGATGTGGAGTCGCTCCGGCCTGGGTTCGGGATCCGGCACCCCCTTGCCGAACAGGAAGTGCGAGGCGCGGTCGAGCATCTCCCTGCTCGAGAGCCCCAGGTCGACCGATCCGCCTGTGGCCTGCTCGAGCCTTGTCCTGAGGTCTGTGTCGAACGGGTCCGCCACCGCCACCACGAGAACCCCCTCCTCGAACCTGACGGGGACTGCGCCCATGCCGAGCAGCTCGTCCACAGGAGCAGCGGTCGTGGCATCGGGGTCGAACAGGGCGCTGTCCAGGTCGATGAACTCCATGCCGACCTGCTCTGCCACCGTCCTCAGCAGATCCTCTTCTCTGACGAGTCCTTCGGACACGACGAGTTTGGCAAAGGGCTGGCCTGTCTCTGCCTCCCTGGCCAAGGCCTCCTCCAAGGCATCCTTGCTGAGGAGTCTTCGGTCGACCAGCAGGCCACCGAGCTTGCGCGAGACGTCCAACATCACGAGCTGTTTCGGCAGAGCCCAGGACGTGCTTGACGCCTCACACGACCACCCTGAGGATCTCCTCGATGGACGTGACGCCCATCCTCACCTTCTCGAGACCGTCCGCGCGCAGCCTCCGCATGCCCTGGCTCTCCGCCATCTTGGAGATGTCGTCGGTGGGTGCCCTCTCGGTTGCCATCCGCTCGATCTCCTCGGTGACGATCATCAGCTCGTGGATCGCGACCCTTCCTCGATACCCCGTCCTGGCGCACGCCTTGCAGCCTTCGGCCCTGTACAGCGCGGGCAGCTCGCCTTCCTGGGCGTCTACGGGCCATCCGACCTCCCGGAGGGCTTCGATGGAAGGCTCGTAGGGAACCTTGCACGAGGAGCAGAGGCGCCTGGCGAGCCGCTGCGCCAGGATGCCATCGACTGCCGACCCGACGAGAAACGGCTCGACGCCCATCTCGGTGAGCCTGGTGACCGTGGACGGAGCGTCGTTGGTGTGGAGTGTCGAGAGCACGAGGTGGCCCGTCAGCGCCGACTCCATGGCGATCATCGCCGTCTCCTGATCCCTGATCTCCCCGATCAGCATGATGTCAGGGTCCTGGCGGAGGATGGAACGAAGAGCAGATGCGAAGGTCAGGCCTGCTTTGCGGTTGACCTGTACCTGGCTGATACCCGAGAGGCGGTACTCGACTGGATCCTCGACGGTGACGATGTTGACCTCGGGCCTGTTGATCATGTTGAGGGTGGCGTACAGCGTGGTCGACTTCCCAGAGCCTGTCGGGCCGGTCACGACCACCGTGCCGTATGGCAGGAAGGCGAGGCTCTTCATGCCCTCGAGGGTGTCAGGGAGGAAGCCCAGCTCCTGCAGCTGCATCAGGGCAGTCGAGGTGTCGAGCAGCCGAAGGACGACCTTCTCCCCGTAGATCGTGGGGAGCGTCGACACCCTGAGGTCGAGCTGCCTTCCTGAGACCTTCAGACTCACCCTGCCGTCCTGGGGCACCCTGCGCTCTGCGATGTTGATCTCGGACATGATCTTGAGCCTGCTGACGACAGCGGCAGATATCGAGCGGGGCGTTCGCATGATCTCGTGCAGGACGCCGTCGATCCGGAAGCGGACCCTCAGGTCTCTGTCAGTCGGCTCGATGTGGATGTCGGATGCCCTGTCAGCAGAAGCCCTCGTGATGAGCGTGTTGACGAGCTTCACGACGGGCGCGTCCTCTGCTGCTGCCTCGACCTCTGACAGGTCGTCGGTCTCCACATCCCCTGCCGCCAGCTGCGCCAGATCCGTCACCGACTCGTCGAGCGCGGTCAGCCTGCGGATGGCTTCCTCCACGTCGGTGCGAGTCGCCACCTTGGGGATGACCTCCGCACCTGAGAGAGCCCGAATGTCGTCGATAGCCAGGACGTTTCCTGGATCGGACATCGCCACAACGAGCTTCCCCTCCTCGAATCCGATGGGGATCGCCGCGTAGCGGGTGGCAAGAGGCTCGGGAATGACCGACGCGGCCGCAGGGTCGACGGTTGTCTCGTCGAGGTCGACGAACTCGATGCCGATGCTGTCTGCGAGCACGCGAACCAGGTCCCGCTCGGCGACCATGCCCTCATCCACGAGGATGCGTCCGATGGGCTCGTTGGTCTCTCTTTGGCGCTCGAGCGCCTTCGCCAGGGTGTCCTGATCGATGACCCCGGCCTCGAGCAGCAGGCGCGGGAGGTGGCCTCGTTCGCCTTTCATGGGCCCTCACCCACGGCACTCACTCCTCGTCGAGCTTCAGTGCTCCGATGCGCCCGCGGAAGAAGGGCGTCTGGACGGCTGCTGAGTCCTCTTCGGTGTCCTCCGTCTCCTCGGCGGGCTCGTCCTTCGAATCCACGGCCTCTTCGGCAGGACTCTCGG
>CAZKJJ010000132.1:301-6351 GCA_964553055.1 uncultured Acidimicrobiia bacterium | reverse complement strand
CCCCACCGGACCCGCAGGACGCGGCCAGGAACGCCAGCGCCAGCACCGCCGCCCCGAAGACACGCCTGCGACACACGGGTATCCCCTTCCTAGGAGACGAAGTTGTCCGAGCCCGCGCAGACATCCGGAACCTCGTGGGCAGCCGACACATTCCCGTTAGCTCGGCTTGGCCAACTCGGCCCTCTGGAGGTAGTCGGCTCGTCTGAGGCCGGGAGACACGGTCATCCTGGCGAGGAGCCCGATCGAGGCGTCGACCGCCAGCGCCAGCAACGCCACGAGGACGGCGCCGCCCACCACCTGGGGGATGTCGAGGGTCGCCAAGCCGTCCACGATGTACCGCCCCAAGCCTCCGCCCGCCGCCAGCGCTGCCAGCGGAGCAGTTGCCACGACGTGCACCGCCGCGATTCGCAGCCCGGTGAAGATCAGGGCCAGTGCAATCGGCAGCTCCGAGTGGAGCAGCACCTGACGACTGCTGAGGCCCATGCCTCGCGCCGCCTCGACGACATCGGTGTTCACGTCGCGAACCCCCGTGTAGGCGTTGACGATGATCGGCGGGATCGCCAGCAGGAACAGCGCTGCGAAGGCGGGCCAGTAGCTGAGGCCGAGGCCCAGACGGAGGGCCAACGGCACGGCCAGCACCAGCACGGCAAACGAGGGCACGGCCCTCCCGACGTTGGCCACCGAGATCGCGACGAGACCACCTCGTCTCGTGTGACCGAAGATCACGCCGAGGGGGATCGCCAACGCGGCCGCCAGCAGCACAGGAGGGACCGAGAGGGCCAGGTGCTCCCCAACACGGTTTGGTATCCCTGCCGTCCCCTGCCATTGGGCAGGATCCGTGAACCACGACCAGAGCTCCCCCATCAGGCTCTCCTTCGCTTCCAGGGCGTCATCGCTCGCTCGACGCCCGACAGCGACGTGTCGATGGCGAGCGCCAGCACGACCGAGAGCACGGCACCGACGATGAGGGGCGTCGTGAAGAGACGGTTCAGTCCTTCGAGGATGAGCTGCCCGAGCCCTCCCTCACCGATCAGGGCGGTGACGGTCACGAGGCCCACGGTGGTGACCGCGGCGATCCTGATCCCTGCGATGATGACGGGCATCGCCAGCGGGAGCTCGACCTTCCAGAAGAGCCCTGAGCGCGAGTAGCCCATGCCGAACGCCGCCTCTCGTATGTGCGAGGGAATCCCATCCACTCCCGCCACGATGTTCCGTATCAGGATCAGCAGCGTGTAGGACACCAGCCCGATGAGCGCGGTGGTCTTCGAGAGTCCTGTCACCGGTATGAGAACCACGAAGAGCGCGAGCGAAGGAATCGTGTAGAGGACGCCTGTCGTCCAGGAGATCGGCTTGAGTGTCCACCGCCAGCGCAGGGCGACAACAGCGAGCAGCCCTGACAGAGCCAGCCCGATCGCGAGCGCAGCCGCTGTCAACACGACGTGCTCGATGGTCTGCGCCCAGATCTCCCCCAGATGGTCCACCACCCAATCCCATCGAATGAGCGGCTGTTCCACTTGGGCGAGCAGCGGGCTCATCACGCCAGCTCGTCGTGGAGGTGGGTCAGACTCAGCATGCCGAGGTACGAGCTTCCCTCGGTGACCACCGCCACCTGTGTCTTGTGGGAGACGATCGCGTCGAGCGCAGCCCGTAGGGTGCTCTGGGGACGCACGCGCACCAGGAAGGGCCGCGGCGAGGCTTCACCCACCGTTCGACGGCCCACCAGGTCATGCTCGTCGACCCAGCCCAGCAGCCGGCCGCCGTCCACGACGGTCACCCAGTCGAGGTCGTGCGCCATCATGATGGCCTCTGCCTCTGCGACTGACGCCGACGGCTCGACCACCGGGCCTGGTTCGAGCTTGATGTCGGAGACTCGCAGGAGGGCGAGTCTTTTGAGACCTCGTTCTCCTCCGAGGAAATCCTCGACGAACTGGCTGGCGGGTTCGCGTAGCACCTGCTCTGGGTCGCCGAACTGCTCGAGCACCCCTCCGGTGTTGAGGACCGCCACCCTGTCACCGAGCTTCAGTGCTTCGTCCACATCGTGCGTCACGAACACGATCGTCTTGGAGACGGCCTGCTGGATCTTCAGCAGCTCATCCTGCAGCCGTGCCCTGACGATCGGGTCGACTGCGCCGAACGGCTCGTCCATCAAGAGGACGGGGGGATCAGCTGCGAGCGCTCTCGCCACGCCGACCCGTTGCTGCTGCCCGCCCGAGAGCTCGCCAGGGTATCGACTGGCAACGTCGGCCTCCAGACCAACGAGCCCAAGCAGCTCAGCGACCCTTGCCTCGGTCTCCGCCCTGCTCCATCCGAGCAGCGCGGGGACGGTCGCGATGTTCTCGGACACGGTTCTGTGGGGAAACAGACCGATCTGCTGAATGACGTAGCCCGTCCTTCTTCTCAGCTGGACGGGCTCGATCGTGGCAATGTCCACTCCCTCACAGAAGATCGTGCCCTCTGTGGGTTCGATGAGCCGGTTGATCATCCGAAGCGTCGTGGTCTTACCGCAGCCGGAAGGGCCGACGAGAACAACGGTCTCTCCCTGCTGAACCTCGAGGTTCAAGCGGTCGACGGCAGGGGCCCCGGCCCCTGCGTAGGTCTTCGTGACGTCTACGAGACGGATCAGCGGTTCTGCCATGGTCTCCTACGGTGTCAAACGAGCCTATCGGCGCATGCGACCAAGGGGTGCGCTCTCAGATCGCAACCGACCCCACGAGGACCCCACTCTCGTCGGTGACCGGCGTCGGCGCGGCTCGTCCATCGATGATGAGCGGGGTGATCGCCTCTACGGGATCCTCGGGGTTCACGGAGACAGGATGGGTCATCACATCCTTCACCGCGGAGCTCGGGTCTGCTGCGTTGAGCGAGGACCTGCTCACCAAGCCGACGAGGACGCCGTCCTCTGCGACCGCGACCGCAGGAACCTCGATCAGGCGCAGTGCCTCGCCCACGCTCAGATGGCTGCCGACGTACAAGGGCTCTGACATCGCCCTGAAGACGCGGAGCGGTGCCGCACGGACGATGACCGCACCCGAGGGGGCCTTTGCCCTCAATCTCACTCCCGGGCCGAAGAAGAGCCGCTGGAGCAGCGGACCTCCCGCAGCCCCGAACACGAGCAACGTCCCCTCTCCCACCTCGCCGATGAGGTCCTGGACGTTCGAGGCCTCGATCAGCCTGCCCGGGACGTCGACTGCTCTCGACACCTCTCCGAGCGCCCTGGCCGCTGCGAGACGAGATGCCCCTCCCGAATGTGCGGTCACGAGGGAGACAGGGAGGTCGAGCGCGACGCCCACTCGCGAAGCGACCATGCCCGCCAGCAGCGAATGGGGTCCTGTACCCACGAGAGCCGCGACGCCTCTTGGGGCGTCCTGATCGAACTCGTGGGGCACCGCCTGGTTGGTCAGGTCGAACGCCACCAGCTTGCGAGACACGAGCACGTCGGCCTGAGCACGAACGCAGGCCCCCGCCAGGTCGTCCACGACACGGACCGGTTCGTCCTCCGCTAGCAGCGCCGCAAGCTGTGCACATCCGCTGCCTCTCGTGAACGCAACTCGCATCCCGCGGCGGTCGGCAGGCAGACGCTCAGCGTTGGTGACCATCCCTGGTTGCCCTTCCCAGGCCCTAGACGCCTCCAACCTACCAAGAGATCCCGCAGACGAAAGGGCTTCCGAGATGGCACCACCTCGTTCGTTGTAAATTCCACCCGATGCGCATCGGCGTTCCCAAGGAGACCGCGCCCCTGGAACGTCGCGTCGCATTGACTCCCGACAGCGTGGCGAGGCTGGCCGGCGAGGGTCACCAGGTGGTGGTGGAGACGAACGCGGGCCTCGGAGCGTCGCACGGGGACGGGGAGTACAGGACCGCAGGCGCCGACATCTCACCGACCCAGGAAGAGGTCTGGAAGGCACCGCTGGTCTGCGTCGTGAGGCGGCCCGACCCCTCTTTGGAGCACCTGGTGGGTGAGGGAAGCACGGTCGCAGGCCTGCTGGAGCCCCTGGACCGTCCGGTGGATGTCTCCAGGCTCGCGGAGACGGGTGCAGGCCTGATCGCCTTCGAGCTCATGCCGCGAACGACGAGGGCGCAGGCCATGGATGCCCTCTCGTCACAGGCCACCGCTGCGGGATATCAGGCAGTCATCCTTGGGGCAGAGCTCTCGCCGCGGTTCCTTCCGATGTTGACGACTGCGGCAGGCACCGTACCGCCTGCCAGGGTGCTCGTGCTCGGCGCCGGGGTGGCAGGACTTCAGGCCATCGCAACCGCCAGGAGGTTGGGAGGAAGGGTGAGCGGCTACGACGTCAGGGCAGCCGCCCGCGAGCAGGTGGAGAGCCTAGGAGCGGCGTTCGTGTCACTCGATCTCGAAGCCCAAGACGCTGAGACGTCCGGCGGCTACGCCCGAGAGCTCGAGGAGGACGATCAGACTCGCCAGCTCTCACAGTTGGCGGAGCACGTTGCCAAGGCAGACCTCGTCGTGACGACCGCGGCCATTCCCGGCAAGCCTGCTCCGTTGCTCGTCACGACGGAGATGGTCGAGGGGATGGCAGCAGGGTCGGTCATCGTGGACGCAGCAGCTTCCACTGGTGGCAACTGCGAGCTCACGAGGCCAGACGAGGTCGTCCGACACGCAGGAGTGACGATCGTCGGCCCTACTGACCTTCCTTCCCGCGTTGCCTCCCATGCGTCCTACCTGTACGGTCGCAACCTCGTGGCCCTCATCAACTACCTGGCAGGCCCTGAAGGGTTGGTCCTCGACGAGGAGGACGAGATCGTCTCGGGCTCACTCGTCGCCCGCAACGGCAGGGTCGTGCACCCTGCGGTGGCCGCCCTGCTGGCCGAGGCATCCTGATGGAGCTGATCGAGGGAATCACGGTCTTCGTGCTCGCCGCGTTCGTTGGCTTCGAGGTCATCACCAAGGTGCCTCCGATTCTCCACACACCGCTCATGTCCGGGTCGAACGCGATCTCAGGGATCACCATCATCGGAGCTCTCGTCATCGCGGGGACCGCATCTCGAGCCTTGGCAGGGGTGTTGGGCTTCGTGGCCGTCGTGTTCGCCACCACCAACGTCGTCGGCGGCTTCCTGGTGACGGACCGGATGCTGGCGATGTTCAAGAAACGGGAGCCGCGTTGAGCTCGACGCTGTCGGGCGTCCTGCTGCTCGCGGCTGCTTCCTCCTTCATCATCGGCCTCAAGCGGCTTTCATCGCCTGCAACCGCTCGATCGGGCAACCGGCTGGCCGCGGCGGGCATGCTGATCGCCGTCGTCGTCACTCTGATCGCCACGCAGGTCATCTCGTGGGGCGTCGTCGTGGGCGGATTGATCCTCGGGTCTGCCGCGGGGGCAGTGGCTGCCTTGCGGATCCCCATCACCGCCATGCCCGAGCTCGTGGCTGCCTTCAACGGTTTCGGAGGCGGGGCCTCCGCCCTCGTCGCAGCAGCCGAGCTCCTCACCGGCCCATCCCCGGACACGACTGCGGCCGTCACGATCGTTCTCTCGACGGCGATCGGAGCCATCACGTTCACAGGGAGCCTCGTCGCGTTTGCCAAGCTGCGCGGACTCGTCCCAGGACGTCCCCTCACGTACAGGGGGCAGATCGTGGTCGATGCGTTGCTGGCAGTGGTGGTCCTGGGTGCCGGAGTGTGGGTGGCGGTAGGCGGTGAGACTGCTGGCTACGTCGTGCTCGCCTCCTCGGCAGCGGCGCTCGGCGTCACGCGAGTCCTGCCGATCGGAGGAGCTGATATGCCCGTGGTCATCGCGCTCCTCAACTCGTTCTCAGGGCTGGCGGCCTCCGCAGCGGGATTCGTCATCGAGAGCCCAGCCTTGATCATCGGGGGCGCACTCGTTGGCGCCTCAGGAATGATCCTCACGTCGATCATGAGCAGGGCGATGAACAGGAGCATCCAGGACATCCTCTTCGGAGCGTTCGGGACAGACGACACAGCGGTGCTGGAGGCCACAGGAGACAGGCAGGCGAGGGCCACCACGCCGGAGGATGCGGCGATCACGCTCGGCTACGCCGAGTCCATCATCGTGGTGCCCGGCTACGGGTTGGCCGTG
>CAZKJJ010000132.1:0-291 GCA_964553055.1 uncultured Acidimicrobiia bacterium | reverse complement strand
CGTGGCCCAGGCGCAGTACGCGCTTCGCGAGCTCGCCGACCTCCTCGAGGAGGGCTCAGGGCACGTCAGGTACGCGATCCACCCGGTCGCAGGGCGCATGCCAGGCCACATGAACGTGCTCTTGGCGGAGGCGGACGTCTCCTACGACAAGCTCGTCGAGATGGACGAGATCAACAGGGACTTCGCTCACACCGACGTTGCCCTCGTCGTCGGCGCCAACGACGTCGTGAACCCTTCTGCGAGGGACGACGCAGGGTCGCCCATCTACGGCATGCCGATCCTCGACGTCTA
>CAZKJJ010000131.1:0-6361 GCA_964553055.1 uncultured Acidimicrobiia bacterium | reverse complement strand
ATCATCCGGTGGTAGATGGTCGGTACTGCCAGGAACAGGGTCAGCTCGCCTGACCCGATCCGGTCCCATGCCGACTCTGCATCGAAGCGGGGCAGCATCTCGCACAGGGCGCCGCTCCCAAGGGCGCAGCCGACGACGTTGACGAGGCCGTGAATGTGATGGAGGGGCAGCACCAGCAAGATCCGATCGTCTGCGGACCATGCCCACGCCTCGACGAGGGACCGGATCTGGGCTTCGATGGTGCGGTGGGCGATCACGACGCCTTTGGGCCTTCCCGTGGTGCCGCTCGTGTAGAGGATCATCGCTGGGCGGGCAGGGTCAACGTCAGGGAGCTGGGCGGTGACGCTCGCCCCGTCCGTGACGTCGATGAGCCGGACGGACCGCTCGCCTGCGATCGGAGTGAGCGCCGGCAGGTACTCGGGATCTGCGACAACCGCCTCTGGCCGGGCGTCATCGAGCAGGTAGGCGATCTCTGGAGCTGGATGTGTGAGCGGGATCGGAACGATCACCCCACCCGCCCGCCAGGTCGCCCACTGCCAGGCCACGAAGTCGAAGCCCGGCGGAATCATCAGCGAGATCCTGGCGTCCCCGAGGTCGTTTCTCCCGTCTAGCAGCCTCCCGGCTCTCAGCTCGGAAGCCCCAGCCAGCTCAGCGTAGGAGTACCGACCGCTCCGGTCGATCACTGCTGCTCGCCGCCCGAAGCCGACGGCTCGGGCGATGAGGCTCATCATCGCCGGGCCGCCCAGGAAGGCACGGAGGAGCAGGACACCGATCTGAAGCTACCGGAGCGCCTACGCCTCGACCTGCGCCTCAGCCCACCCTCTCGAAGACGGCGGTCACGCCCGGCTCGTCCGCTGTCACGGTCAGCAGGTCACCTGAGCATGTATATGAGGCGGTTCCCAACAGGACGTCTGCTTCCACGTTGCCCACCGTCCCTATCGGGAGGTCGAGGAGCTGGCCGTCGACCTCGGCCTGCAGGCTCATCACCGCCGACTGGTCGAGATCGGTGATCGTGATCTCGTCACCCGTGATCGTGTAGCTGCCGACATCGGTACCGTCGATCGTCATGCGGACTGTGTCCTCACCAGTGCCGATCCGGAAGCTCCATTCGTCCCTTTCGGAGACGTACGACCCGTCAGCCCCGAGGGTGACCACCTGCGAGCCCGACACGAACTCGAAGGCATCGACGCCCTCCATCTCGGCGCCGTACGCGGCGAAGATCTGTTCCATGAACGCTGCCGAGTCGAGCTCCCATACGCCTGCGACGCAGGCCGGCCCCCCGCCGGCCTCGGGGGCCGTCGTGGCGAGCGCCTCGGTGGTGGCAGGCACTGTGGTGGACGCCTCGGTGGTGGCAGGGGTCTCTGAAGTCGTGGTCTCGACTCGCGTTCCATCGGTTGTGCCAGAAGGCTCGTCGCTTCCACAGGCGCCTACCAGCAACGCTACGGACACTCCCACCAAGAACCAGCGCACGCGGACTCCGATCTCCGAAGGCAGGCAATCTACCCACGAGGACTTCCCAGCAGCGAATGGGGACCGGCCGGCTAGGGCTGCTTGTTGTGCCCAGGTGCGCTGTCGGAGTTGCCATGCCCGGAAGGGCCATGAGCGGCTGCTGAGACGCCGTGAGCGGTGGAGGCATGCCCTCCGTGGCAGGTGAGCTCCTCAGTCATGAACTGCAAGTTCCCGGTAGTCGAGGGCTCGAAGGTCGGATCAACATCCGGCGTCCGCACCTGCTGCGTGTCCTTCCCGAAGTCGGAGCCGGCGATCCAGCGCATCAGGCATCCCTTGTGGCTTCCTTCGAAGGCCTGACCGAACGTCCTCACCACCTGGCCGTGGTTGGCCTGGCCCTGTGGCCCCAACACCGACCAGGCATCCGTCGGACACGCCTCGAGGTCGTAGCCGTCGGAGGGCTCCAACCCCATCACTGCCGCCCAGCCGTCCACGAACGGGGCGTACGTCGCTTCCGCCGGCCCGAGCGGCGGCACGCAGTCGCCGTTGTCGAGGGGCGAGGAGTGGAAGACGATCAGGTAGTTGGTCTCGTCATAGGCGTAGTTGAACCGCAACTCGTCGTTCTCGCCGTTGGCGAAGGCCACGCCGGAACCGAGGACCACCACACCTGCGACAACGGCTGCGAAACGGAGGATCCTTCGCACGACCAACCCCTTACTCCGCCCGCGCTCCGTGAGACACAATACCACTTGGAGTGGTCACGACAAGAGAACTACCTGGTCAGGAATCAGTCAACCCACGGTCAGGTTCGCCCGCCACAATGTCCACATGAAGGTGCTGATCGTCGAGGACGACAAGAAGATCGCTACGTCCCTGAAGCGGGGATTGGAGGCGGAGGGATACACGGTCGACGTCGCCTTCAACGGCCCTGACGGGCTGTGGCTCGCCACCGAGGGCAGCCACGACGTGATCATCCTGGACATCATGCTGCCTGGAAGAAACGGATACCTCGTCTGCGCCGACCTGCGGGAGGCTGGCAACTGGACTCCGATCCTGATGCTCACCGCCAAGGACGGCGAGTTCGACGAGGCGGAGGCGCTCGACACGGGAGCGGACGATTTCCTCACCAAGCCGTTCTCGTTCGTGGTCCTGGTCGCCAGGATCAGGGCCTTGCTTCGGCGGGCCACCGGCCGCAGTCCCGCTCCTGTGAGGGCGGGCGACCTGCGTGTCGACACCTCCCAACGAAAGGCGTGGCGCGGCGAAGTGGAGATCACGCTCACGGCCAGGCAGTTCGATGTGCTGGAGTTCCTCATCAGGCGCTCGGGCCAGGTGCTCTCCAAGTCCGAGATCTTGGACGGAGTGTGGGAGTACGGATTCGAAGGGGATCCCAACATCGTCGAGGTCTACATCAGGCGCCTCAGGGCTCGCATAGACGAGCCCTTCGGGAGGCACGCCATCGAGACGGTTCGAGGAGCCGGATACCGCCTGGCGACCGACGGAGGGTGAGGTTGCCTGTACTCCATACCATCCGTTTTCGCATCACGGCAGTGGCCGTGGCGGCCCTGGGGGCGGTCCTGGTCGCCGCGGGATTGGCGCTCGTCCTGTACCAGCGCTCCGCCCTGATCGCCACGATCGACCAGTCGCTCACGGCAAGGGCCGATGCCATCGCCTCCATCGTGGCCACGAGTCTCCCTGATCGACTCGACGCCACCGGCGCCGAGGGGTTCTCGCAGTTGGTGACGCCGGACGGCGTCGCGGCATCCAGCCCCAACCTGGCGGGGAGCCCTGCGCTCCCCCTCGAGGAGCCCTCCGGTTCCGATGACCTCATCCGGACGGTCTCCGGTCTCGAGGTCGACGACGATTCCTTCCGAGTCCTCAGCAGAAGGCTGGAGGGCTCAGGGGTACTGCACGTCGGCACCACCTACGACGTGGCATCTGAGGCCTCAGCAGCCCTGACCGCCTCCTTGGCGCTGCTCGTACCAGCCATCCTCGTCGCCTTCGCCGTGTTGGTCTGGTGGCTCGTCGGACACACGCTGCGGCCGGTCGAGCACATACGCTCGGAGGTCGCGGAGATCACCGCGACCGACCTGCACCGGCGAGTGTCCGAGCCAGGTACCGAGGACGAGATCGACCGCCTGGCCGAGACCATGAATACGATGCTCAGCCGTCTGGAGGACTCCATCGAGCAGCAGCGACGGTTCGTCTCTGACGCGTCTCATGAGCTGAGGACCCCCCTGACGCGGCTCCGGTCCGAGATCGAAGTCGCCTTGGCCCTCCCTGGTCGGAACGATGGCGACGAGACCCTCGAGAGCCTCCTGGCAGAGGTCATCGACATGCAGCACGTCGTCGACGATCTCCTGTACCTGGCCCGTGTCGACGAAGGCGCCCCCGACGCTCGCCTCGAACCCGTCGACCTCGACGATCTGGTGCTCGAGGAAACCGCCAGGATCGGCGCCCAAGGACTCCTCGAGCTCGATATCTCGGCAGTGTCAGGCGCCCACGTCTTGGGCGACCGGGGCCAATTGGGGCGTGCCGTCCGAAACCTACTCGACAATGCCGAGCGCCACGCAGAGTCCAGGATCACAGTCCGTCTGGCCGAGGCTGACGGCCAAGCCGTGCTCGCCATCTCGGACGACGGACCAGGCATCGCTCCTGAGGACGCCGGGCGGATCTTCGAGCGGTTCAGCAGGCTCGACGGAGCCCGCGCCCGCGACTCAGGCGGCAGCGGTCTAGGGCTGGCGATCGCCAGGGACATCGTCGAAAGGCACCACGGATCCCTGGAGCCCGTTTCCTTCTCGACACCGGGAGCGTCGTTCGAGCTGCGACTTCCCCTCGCCCCGTAGCGTTCAGCCTGCGGTCAGCAACGGTCAGCCTGGAGTCAGCCTCCGCCCGCCACACTCAGTCGTCACAGGAGAAGCCGTATGCTCGCCCGTCTCGCCCTGATCCTCGTGCTGTTCGTGGCCGCCTGCACCACCGCGGGCTCCGAGGCTTCGACGACCTCGACTGGCGCCGACGCTGTCGGAACGACTGCGAGCGATGCGACGGCGGGGCCGGATGCGTGCCCGACCCAAGGAGAGGAGCTCGTGACCGCCAAGCTGTACATCGAGCACAACGCCACTGACGAAGACACGGGCATTCACGGCCTCTTCGGTGGGGAGGCGTGGTCCGAGTTGTGCGTCTGGGATCCGCAGGGCCGCTTGATCCTGTTCGTCGACCCTGAAGGACCGCTCAACGAGCTGAGGGTCGCCGATCTCTTCTTCGAGTCCCGGGAGCCGGGCAACGACGAGGTTCCGGTCGCCGAGGTGCTCACCCTCTTTCCAGAAGGTGAGTACCTGATCGGAGGAACGGACTTCGAGGGCATCCCTCGGGTGGGAACCGCCCTGTTCACGCACGACATCCCGGAGGAGCCGACGATCACAGCGCCTGAGCTGGCCGAGGACGAGGAGAGCACTTCAGGAACCGCCGTGCCCTCGACAGGCCTGGTGATCCGCTGGGAGCCCGTGACGACGAGTATCACAGGCGAGCCCATGACGATCACCGGCTACGAAGTCATCGTGACCAACGTCGAGCGCGAGGATCCCAACGGATTCTCCACCCCCGTCTACGACGTCCACGTCAGGCCAGACGCAACCTCACTCGGGGTGCCCGAGGGCTTCCTGGAGGAGGAGACCGTCTACGAGTTGGAGGTCCTGGCGCTCGAGGAGAGCGGGAACCAGACCATCTCCGTCGGTTTCTTCGAGACGGAGTGACTTCAGGCTGGAGTCAGCCTGGATCTGGCACCATACAGACAGATCAGGAGAGGAGACGACATGATGCGGCGAGCTCTCGTTCTGGTGGCGGTCATCGCCCTGGCGGCCCTCGTCGGGGGCGTGGCGGTGGCGACCGCGGGAGGTCCTGCGGACGACGACGTCCTGGAGTCTGTCGACGAAGTGGACCTGGCAGAAGGTCCGGACGTCCCCATCACAGGGCCTGATCTCCAGACAGCGAGCCAGGTAGCTCTGGCCTTCACAGGCGGCGGCCGGGTGACTGGCACCGAGGTCGGCGACGAGGAGAGCTACTACGAGGTCGAGGTGACACTCGAGGACGGCCGGGAGGTCGACGTCCAGCTCGACGAAGCCTTCGAAGTGGTGGGCACCGACTGAGGCTCTGACCCCTCGAAGGGTCACCGGCGACGGATCACCACCAGCTGGTCGGCTGCCGACTCCGCTCCCCAGACCTCTCCCGGTCGCCCGAGGATCTGCCGGACGTTGCCGGGATCGGAGGGAAGCCCGAACGTGAAGAACGTCTCCGTCTCGGGATCGAACCGGTGGATGGCGTTCCCTCCGAAGTCGCTCACCCACACGATGTCGGTCTCGTCGACGTAGACGGCATAGGCCTGTGGACCGCCCCCAGGGAGCGGCCAGGAGGTCCATTGCCCGCTGCCGGGCACATAGCGACTGAGTTGCCCTGCGTTCCACTCGCTCACCCAGATGGACCCCTCGGAGTCCGACCAGACCCTTCTGGCGCCCTGCTCAGGTGTGGGCGGCTCGAGCACCGTGACCGATCCGTCAGGAGCCACCTCCCCCACGTAGCTCCCTGCCAGAGAGGCGTAGTAGATGTCGCCCATGGGCGTTGCGGTGATGCCGTAGGGCCCGCGGCCGCCAGGAGAGTCGAACACCTCCATGGCGCCCTGAAGGTCGAGCACGCCGTGGATGCCGTTCTGGCCCGTGAACCACAGACGACCTGCCCCGTCGAAGGCGGCAGTGTTGAGGTTGGCGTCTGATCGGTCGGGAGGAAGCGGGAAGGACTTCACCTCGAGTGTCTCGGGATCGACCCTGACGATGGCGTTGAGCCCGCCGTCTGTCACCCATGGCGCTCCGTCAGGTCCGACGATGACGCCGTGCGGCCTCGACCCTCGGCCAAGGGGGACGTGACT
>CAZKJJ010000130.1:0-6391 GCA_964553055.1 uncultured Acidimicrobiia bacterium | reverse complement strand
TCCCCACGCTGCTCATCGCCAACAAGTCGGACACGATTCGCGACGTCGCGGGCGAGTTGGCAGCCTTCGGCGAGCTGTCAGGGGTCGACTTGCCCTCGTTGCCTCTGTCGGCTGCCACCGGTGAACGGCTCGAAGACCTGTCTTCGTGGCTGTTCGAGCGGCTCGGGGTCGTTCGGGTCTACACCAAGATCCCAGGCAAGGATCCCGACATGAGCAGGCCCTACACACTCCGCTCGGGGCAGACGATCGGCGATCTCGCCGAGCTCGTCCACCGGGACCTCGCTCATGGGCTGCGCTACGCCAGGGTGTGGGGCAGGCAGACCTTCGAAGGCCAGCAGGTGGGCCGCGACCACGCCGTCGTCGATGGCGACATCGTCGAGTTGCACGGCTAGCTCTGGTTGGCTCCCGCCAGATTCTGCAGCCCGTCGTAGGCCGCGTACTTGAAGGCCTCTGAGCGGGTCGGGATGTTGTAGGTCGAGTTGATGAAGAGGTCGATCGCCTCCCCTGCGTGGATGGCCACCTGGGCCTGGTGGATCAGCTCTGAGGCTTCGTCGCCTACGATGTGTGCTCCGAGAAGTCTCCGATCCTCCTTGGCGAAGACGAGCTTCACCAAGCCCTCTCTCGTTCCTGCGATGCAGGCTCGAGCATTGTCTGCGAACCAGGATCGGCCGACCTCGTAGGCGATGCCCGCATCCTCCGCTGCCTCCTCAGAGAGGCCGACCATGCCGACCTCCGGGATCGAGTAGACCCCGTACGGGGGCAGCGGATCGACCGTCTCCTTGAAGGGGATCCCGAAAGCGTGGCAGGCTGCCACCCTCCCCTGCTCTGCCGACACAGACGCCAGGGCGGGCGGTCCGATGACGTCACCCGCCGCGAAGACCCCCGGTGCAGACGTCCGAAAGCGCTCGTCGACCACGACCCGCCCTCTGTCATCGAGGCTGACTCCTGCCGCCTCCAGGAGCAAGGCCTCGGTGTTTCCCTGCCTGCCGGCCGCGAAGAGCACCTTTTCGGGTTCCAGCGTCGTTCCGTCAGAGAGGACGACCTGAAGGGATCCTCCTCGTCGATCGACCGTGCCCCCTCTTCCGAGCAGGACCCGCATGCCGTGCCCCTCGAAGGTCGCCCGCAGCACTTCCGACGCCTCGTTGTCGAGGAACGGCACGAGCCGGTCGGCCATGTCGATGAGGGTCACGTCGACGCCGAGCGCCATGAACACCGAGGCGTACTCGCAGCCGACAGGTCCTCCGCCGATGACGACCAGGCGGTCTGGCATGCGGTCCAGACCCAGAATCGTGTCCGAGTCGTGCACGTCAGGATCGTCGAACGGAATGCCCTCCGGGTGCCATGGCCTGGAGCCCGTGGCGATCAGGACCACGTCCCCGGTGAGGCTCCGCTCCCCTCCATCCGAGCCGACGACACGCACGGTGCCCGTTCCCTGCAGTGAGGCTTCGCCGTGGACGAACTCGATCCTGTGCCGTTCGAGGTTCCTCCGAACCGTGGCGGCCATGCCCTCCTGCACCTCCGAGGCCCTCGTGTGGAGCCTCTCGAGCGTGAACTCGGGGCTCAACCCCAGTCCTACGCCGTAGATCTCGCGGCGCCGAAACCCCGTGAGGTACACGGCGGTCTCACGCAGCGTCTTGGTCGGTATCCCACCGCTGTTGACGGGAGCGCCGCCAGGCCTGCTGTTCCTGTCGACGACGGCCACCCGCTTCCCGAAGTAGGCGGCCTGGGCTGCTGCCTTCTCTCCCGCAGGACCCGAGCCGATCGTGACCATGTCGAATCTGTCCATCCCGCCTCCTCGCAGTGCCCCTCTTAGCGGGTGCCATGCGTCGCGGTCAAGCCCGTGCGTTCGCCGAGCGACCCCCTCGGTTCCGCCCTTTGCCCCTGGTGGCGGTGGGCCCGCCGACCATGATGGACCATGAGACAGTGGATCAGGCAACTGCGTCGCTCATCGCTGATGGATCCATCACGAAAGCCGCCATCCGCATGGAAGCTCTGACCAAGCGATACGGGAAGACGGTCGGGGTAGAGCACCTCGACCTCGAGGTGCCAGCCGGGACCGTGTTCGGCTATCTCGGTCCCAACGGCGCTGGCAAGACCACGACGATCAGGCTGCTGGTCGGCATGCTGCGGCCCTCTTCCGGGCGAGCCGAGGTGCTCGGCATGGACGTCGTCGGGGACCGGGAGCGCGTCGACGCGAGTGTTGGCTACCTGCCCGGTTACTTCGTCGGCTACCGCGACATGACAGGCGCCCAGTACCTGCAGTACCTGTCGAGCCTCCGCGGTGTCGACGCTCGGAGGAACATCACGATGCTCGCCGAGCGGCTCGACGTCGACCTCCAGCGCCGGATCGCCGAGCTGTCGCATGGGAATCGGCAGAAGGTGGGGGTCATCCAGGCTTTCATGCACGATCCTGAGGTGCTGATCCTGGATGAGCCGACGACGGGCCTCGACCCCTTGATTCAACGAGAGTTCCTCGGCATGCTCAAAGAGGCGAGGACGCTCGGGAAGACGGTGTTTCTCTCCTCTCACATCCTCGCCGAGGTCGAAGCGGTGGCAGACATCGTCGCCATCCTCAGGAAGGGCAGGCTCGTCGTGGTCGCCGAGATCGAGAGGCTCAAGGCGAGGGCCCTGCACAGGCTCGACCTCACATTCCTCGATGACGCTCCTCTGGAGATCCTCCGGCAGGCACCAGGCGTCCTTGAGGTCGAAGCCTCGAATCGAACGGTCCATCTCGTTGTGGAGGGATCAGCCGCCGAGGTCCTCAAGGCTGCAGCACCGTTCGGCATCGACAAGGTCCGAAGCTACGAGGCGGATCTCGAGGAGATCTTCATGAGCTACTACACGGGTTGAGCATGCTCCAGACCGTCTATACCAAGGACCTGCGCGACCAGCGTCGAGGGCTCACAGGGTGGAGTATCGGCCTGATCCTGCTCGTCGTGCTGATGGCCGCCCTCTGGCCTTCGATTCGCGACATGCCGGACCTCGAGGTGTTCCTCGCCAACTACCCGGAGGCGATGCGGGAGCTCTTCAACATCGATGCCATCGCCACCGGAGCCGGCTTCCTCAACGCAGAGCTCTATTCGATCATCCTGCCCGCCATGTTCCTCATCTTCGCGATCGGGAGGGGGGCGAGGGCGGTCGCGGGAGAAGAGGAGCAAGGCACGCTCGAGGTGTTGCTCGTGACACCGCTCTCACGACTCCGAGTCCTGGCGGAGAAGGCGGGCTCGCTGACCACGGCGCTGGTCGGCCTCGGCGTCGTTCTCTTCCTGGCGTCCTGGGGCTCGGCAGTCGTCGTCGGCATGGACATTCCGGTGGTCGACCTGGCAGGGGCTGCGACTGCGATGGTCATGCTTGGCTTGGCGCATGGCTTCGTCGCGCTCGCCATCGGATCTGCCTCGGGAAGGCGTTCCTGGGCGATCGCAGGCGCTGCCGGGTTGGCGACCGCCGGCTACGTGCTCTTCGTGGCTGCCAAGCTGGTCTCCGCCGTGGAGCCTTGGGAGGTGCTCTCGCCCTTCTATCACGCCCTGCAGGGAGGCCCCCTCGGGGCGGGCTTTGCGGTCAACTACCTGTGGCTGGCCCTCTTGGGGCTGGTCGCCTTCCTGGCCTGCCTGTACAGGTTCGACCGTCGCGACATCCGCGCCTGACGGTCACCAGGTCCAGGGCACCTCGTAGAGCCTGATGGGCTCATGGAAGCCTTTGAGGGAGACCGCGCCCCGGTCCAGGAAGTCGAAGGGCTTTCCGATCGAGAGGTCCCTGACCGTGCCTGACACGAGGGTCTGGGAAGGGAGGGCATGCGAGCAGATGCGCGCTGCGAGGTTGACGGCAGCGCCGAAGAGATCGTCCTGGTCGGTGACCGGCTCGCCCGCGCTCACACCGATCCTGACGCGCGGATTGGGGCCTACCGACTCCTTCCTGAGCTCGAGCTCGCGCTGGATCGCCACCGTGCACTCCACGGCCTTGGCAACCGAGAGGAACGAGGCCAGCAACCCGTCACCTGTGTGTTTGACCTCTCGCCCACCCGTCTGTGTCAGGGCTTCCCGCACGACCGAGTTGTGCGCCCTGATGACTCCCATCGCTGCATCGTCGCCGAGACGACTGCTGACGTCTGTCGAGCCTTCGATGTCTGTGAACATGATCGCCCGCATTCCTGGGTCAGGCTCGGATCCAGGCCCGGCGACCGTTGCTCGATCGGGGACGCTCTGTTCCCAATCGCCCATGAAAGCCCTCAGCGTCGGCGCCTCCACCTCGATGATGTTGTGGGGGATCAGCCCATGAGCCTCCTTGTGGCAGGCGACCGCGGCTTCCTTGCTCGGGGCGTCGACGAGGCAGAACACCTTCCCGTCCGGGTCATTGAGCCAGTACGTCAGGTAGCGGACGCCGTGCCTTCCCTGGACCTCGAGATCGCGGGCGTGGGCGGCGGCGACGTCCTCAGGCGTCGCATCACCGAGTCCGTCGTGAACGTCCATGAAGGTCGTCATGGGAGGGCCATGCTACACCCGCCATCATGCGGGTTACCGGTAGCATCCTGTGGCTCGAGTCGACGAGCGATGTGCAGGATCTTCGATGAAACCGCCCAAGTTCGCATGGCTGTGCAGCCACGAGTCATACCAGCCGGAGGTGCTGGTCGGACAGGCCGTTCTGGCTGAGCAGGTCGGGTTCGATCTGGTGCTGGGGTCGGATCACTTCCATCCCTGGGTGGACGACGTGTCCGCAGCCGGGTTCGTCTGGTCGTGGCTGGGCTCGGTAGCTGCCAGAACCGAGAGCGTCGAGCTGGCGACGAGTGTCACATGCCCTCTGTTTCACTACCACCCTGGGATGGTGGCGCAGGCAGCAGCCACCATGGACCGGCTCTCCGAGGGGAGGTTCATTCTGGGCACCGGCACAGGTGAGAACCTGAACGAGGGCCCGCTCGGCTATTCGTTCCCTGGCTATGGGGAACGGCTCGACCGCATGCGAGAGGCGCTGGCGATCATCAGGCGGCTGCTCTCCGGCGAGAAGCTGGACTACGAAGGTCGGTTCTACACGACGTCGAAGGCCAAGCTGTACAGCCCTCCGACCCGGGAGGTCCCCGTCTGGATGGCAGCGGGAGGGCCGAAGAGCGCGGCCTTCGCAGGAGCTCACGCGGGAGGCCTGATCACCAGCGTCAAGGATCCCGAGGACACGAAGACACAGGTGATGGCACCGTTCCACGCCACGTCCACGGAGACGGGCAATGCTGGGACGGTGATGGCCACCCGATGGACGGTCTTGGCAGCAGAGGAGGACGAGGCGTGGCAGGCCCTGGGATCGATGCGCGGGCTTCGGGCTCCTGGCCGGCTCGAGGAGGTCGACCCTGCGGTGCTGCGCAGGAGAGCAGACGCCATGGACCGCTCAGACGTGCTCTCCCGCTACACGCTGGTCGCGGACATCGAGGATCTGATCGCTGCCTACTCACCGCTCGTGACCGAGATAGACGCCGACTACGTGGCCGTCCAGATCGCCAGCACGGACCCGGATCGGACCCTCGAGATGGTGGGGAAGGAGCTGCTCCCGGAGCTCCGCCGCCTGGCTGCCTGAGGCCGCCTGCCAGGGACTTCGCCCCTATCGACCTACACGAGGGGGGCTCGTGCGCCACGGAGAACAGGGTCCCTGGAGCACAGATAGAGTCTGTCCAAGCAGCCGAAGGAGCCTCCGATGGACATGAATCTCCAGGACCTCTCAGTGGAGCAACGGCTCATGCAGAAGACCTGCCGCGAGTTCGTCGACGGGGTGGTGGTCCCGTTCATCCGCGCCAACAGAGAACGAGAATGGCTGTTCGAGCCCGAAGGTCGCCTGCCTCCTGAGATTCTCGAGGGAGCCGACGCCGCGGGATTGCGTGGCCTGGGCATTCCCGAACGCTACGGAGGCGTTCAGCTCGACCCCGCGACGGAGGCCCAGACGTTTGCGGTGATCGCGACGGAGCTAGCCAGGGGTGACGCAGGGCTGGCGGACAAGCTCGCACAGAACTGGAAGATCGCGGTGCTGCTACGAACGCTGGCGCCTGAGCATCTCCAGGACGAGTGGTTCCCTCGCTACATGAAGGATCCCGCCTTCCTGATGGCCCATTGCCTCACGGAGCCACGGGGGGCCTCGGACCGCTGGCTGCCGTACAACGTCCCCGAGACCAACATGGACACGAGGGCCGTGCTCGACCGAGGACAGTGGACCATCAACGGGCGCAAGCACTTCATCAGCAACGGCTACGACGCCAGCCTGTACGTCGTCTACGCGAACACCGACCCGGCTGTGGGCATGCTCCAGGGGACCAGCAGCTTTCTCGTTCCGAGGGAGACGCCAGGGCTCGAGGTGACCAAGTGCAACGAGACGATCGGCGGACGGTTCATGAACAACGGCGAGATCGTCTTCGACGACT
>CAZKJJ010000129.1:654-6439 GCA_964553055.1 uncultured Acidimicrobiia bacterium | reverse complement strand
GAATGCGTGACTCTCCTTCGCTAGGGGAGCCGCTCAACGTCCTCGAGGTGCTCGACGCCCTGCCCGCGGCCGACCAAGCGTCAGCACGGCTCCCCGAACCGCTCCATGACTCCCTACCCTGCCCGCGGTGCGTCGGAACAGGGGCGTTCGTGGCAAAGGGCTGGTTTCAGGATCCGGCGGGGATCTACAGCCATCGCTGGTGGGACGGGAAGCGGTGGACCGAGCACGTGTCCTTGCACGGGGACCCGCTTGTGGACGCCGTCACGAATCCTGACTCCCTTCCTGTCCACGAGCACGAGAGCGCCACTCCCACTCAGCACCCGCACATGCCCTTGACACCACCGCCAACTGCTGACGCGCAGCCAGTGCTACCGTCTGAAGGCTGGCTGCCGGATCCGACATCTCGCTACGAAGCGCGCTGGTGGGCTGGTGAGACGTGGACACGATGGGTGGCCGACAAGGGGGAGCCGACGGAGGATGCGGACGTGGATCCGCGGACGCTCGAACAGCCTGGCCCGGTCGGCTTCGACCAATACGACGGCCCGACGTCGCAGGACCGCCAAGGGGAAGCTCGGCCCCGCGAACGTAGGCGCCCCACCGGGGACCAGATCCTCCACGCGGTGGGCACCATCACGATGGCCAACTGGGCCAACCGGAGGATGGCGGGAGCCTTCATGGTCCCCGAGCTCATCGAGGCCGCGAAGAACGCTCCTGAGGATCGCAGGCGCCGTCTCCATCTCGGTCTTCGGCTGGTGGAGATGCGCGCAGCAAACGACAGGATCCGCAAGGCCATGCCCTACACCAGCGCAGCCTCGCTGGTGACTCGCCCCGTGACTCGGGCCGTCGGGGGCGCGATCACTCGCTCCCTGAAGAGCGACACGACACCCGCACACGAGAAGGTCCTCCGCCCCCTGCATGCGAGCTTGACCGCCGGCCTGGGTCGCAATCCGAGGGACGCCGAAGCCCTCAACGCCCTGGCCCGCATCTACTGGGCCGCGGGACACGTGCAACAGGCCATGAACGTTATCGAGGTTTCGCGCCGAGCTGACCCTCGCCGAGGCGAGACCTACTACTTGGGCGCTGAACTCCTGATCGATCTGGGCCACTACGACACCGTCATGCCGTGGGCCAACTATGCCCGGGACCTGGGATCGCCACTCGCGGCCGCTGTCCTCCAACCGGACAGCGCGCGACTACGGCGGGCGTACATGCACCCCGCCCTCAGCAAGATCACGGGCTACCACACAGGCAAGTACCTGCAGGCCATGGCGGCCTACTACAGCGTCGTGCCACCCGAGGCTCTCGACGCCTTCCTCGGTCCAAACCCCGTGAACGCCAATCGATGGGCGGGACAACATGGATGACTTCGACTTCGATCTCGATGTCGACCTGGACCTGGACCTCGACGGCCTGCCGGATGTGTCTCTGGGCCAACAGCCCATCGAAGTCGACGCCCAGTTCCTGGACGTGGACGGCAACAACATCCCTGAGATCTACGACGGCGTCGACGTCGACAACGATGGGGTCTTAGATGCGAACGACACCCACATCGACATGGACGGTGATGGGCTCCCTGACAGTGCGGCCGGCCCCGACATGGACGGCGACGGGGTCGCGGACGCGACCGACCCCTTCGTCGACACCGACCACGATCTCGTGTCCGACCACGCTCTGGCCCAGCTGATCTCGGGCCTCAACCTCTACGACCCCTTCGCCACGTAGACGCAGCCGACGTGCCACTCAGCGCGAACCTGCGCGGACGTGTCGACTGGCGACGTGGGTGAGGGCGTGGTCCTGTCACGTCGATGCGATTCTGGCCTGACAAGGGCGACAGCTCCACAGTCGCGTACAGCCGCGCGAGCCGCCGTCACCTCAAGTCACCCGAGTGCGGTGTCGACGGGCGAACGGGGCAGCCACTCGGTAAGCGGGGGACCGTGACGACGCACGTTTCCGCTCAGGAACAGATGGTCGAGCGTGCTTCACGCCTGTTCGAGTTCCTCACCAGGGTCCAGCGGCTCACGCAACGACTGGTGCGCCACCTTGACACCTACACCGACCGTGGCGGGTCCGTCCGCTGGTTGCATCAGGTGTCTCACCACGACGCGGTCACCGTGGCCAGCAGGGGCAAGACCCCGACCCGGGGGGCGCCACTGATCACAGTGGACCGCGTCCCACGACAGGATCCGCGGGCACCTTCCGTCGAGCTGGTCCCGTGGATCACCGGCCGCACCGACGACCCATCCGCCCCGCCCGAGTTGAAGGATCGCGCCACCGTTCCGCCGCACCCGACAGACCCGCCGGATGCCCCAGCGACCGTCCTTCGGCTGGAAGGCCACCCTCGTATGGCGGATGCCTTCGACGAGTGGTTCGACGACTGGACGGGCTGAGCGGACGCGGAACGACAGGCGGCGCCGTACACGAGCTCTACAACGAGCTGTTCCGGGCACACCTGCTCCACGAGAACTCCCCGGAGGAATGGCAAGCCGTCGTCGGCGTCGGCGCGCTGGCATGGGCACCACCCAAGCACGACCCAGTACTCCGGCACGCCCTCTCACATTCCCGGTTGCGTTCACCTTCGGGCCACCGGCCCCGACACCGTCGCACACGCGACAACGTCGAGGCGCTCGTAGACTCCTTCGACGAGTCATTGCGGCGCTTCGAGGGCTCCAACGCCTTCCCCGGACCCCGATGATCGCGTTGTCGATCACACGGCCCGACACCTCCGGGCGGACTACTTGGGCCGAGAGCGGTCAGCCTGTCGAAGACCCCGTCAGTCGACACCGTCAGCCGAGCAGGCCAAGTTTCTTCAGGCGACTGCGGATGGCGCCGGGCTTCCGCTGATGGCGTTCCGCCAAGGCCTTGGTCGTTGCGCCCCCCTCGACCGCTTCAATCAGGGCCTCGTCTTCTGCCTCGTTCCACGGCGCCCAGGCGCGCGGATACCTCTCCATGACCGCCGGGTAGTGCTGCTTCAGAGACGCAAGCGTTTCCCTGCTGTGCTGCGGCCAGTCGTGGCTGGCGACGGCCAGAGTGATCGCACGGAGGCTTCGGACTGGGAGCACGTTGTTCAACTGCAGCCAGTGGCCGGGGCGCCGAGCCCAGCTCTTCGTCAAGCCGATGCTCAGGAAGAGCTCGTCGCACTCCACGCTCTCAGCGCGGAGCGCCTCTACGGCGGGTGGATCGTGACCTTGGCCTACTGGAAACAGCCGCAGATCCGTCACTGGCAACCGAAGAGGGCCTTGGCGAGGGTCGTCCCACCAACCACACAGTCGGTCGTATGAGTCCGGCCTGAGGTCGAGCGCGCCGGGGGACAGTGCCAGAGTCCCCAGTGATGCCGATCCACTCCCGGGCTCGACATAACAAGTGCCCGCGTGGGTGCGTTTCAGAGCATCTCCCAAGACGGCATCGACGGTCTCTCGAGCGCTGGAGCGCAGGAGCTCTCGAAGCGCGGCTTCATCGACCTGGCCGAGACGCTTCGCCCGCGACCGGTTGAACGTCACGTTCTCGACCTGAGGCGGTGCGGGCATGCGACTCACGGGTCCAAGGTCGATCCGAGAACCGATGTCGAACAAGTCCGGAACATCACTGCGGTGGAGGTAGCCGTCACAGTCAGGGCGGACAAACGCCGCGTTGTCGGTCAGGCCGGCGACACAGATCCGGTCCCCGCGCATGCGGGTCAGGTGGGTGATCGTGATTTGGAGTCCCATGTCACCACAGGTGCCGAGGCGTCACATCGCCCCACGCCTCGGCGAGGTACTCGACCACCAAGCGTCGGTGGCAATGGTCGGGCTTGTGCTCGCTGCACAGAAGGACCGTAGGGGTCGAAGCCAATGCGAACTTGTCGAGCAGAAGGTCAGGTCGCCGCGTCTCCATGAGCTCGAGGAAGGACTGTTCGTACTCGTCCCAGCCCATCTCCTTCTTCTTGTATGCCTTCAGCATCTCGTCGGTTGGAGCGAGCTCGATTCGATGCTCGTACTTCGCATCGACGAGTTCCTCGAGGAAGAACTCCAGATCGTCGCGCTTCGTGAAAGCCGCCAACTGCGACGTGTTGTTGACGCGGGTGTCGATCAGGAGACCCACGCCTGCCCCCCTCAGGAGCTCGAAGAACTCCCGTGCCGACTTCTGTGTGAAACCGATTGTGTAGATCTCCATGCGGGTGTCTCCCCCAACAGGCTGAGCTGGGACTCGGTCAGCTCGACGCTCGTCTCGATCTCGACCCTGCCATCCCCGCGGATGTGGTGGAGCTGGTACGGCGCACGGTCGGTCAGGACCTTTCCGACTAGCAGCCGCCGGTGACAGTGCTCAGGGTTCTCCTCGGAGCACATGATCGCCACCCGGTAGCGCTCCATTCCCGTCATCAGGCGATCGAGGCCCTCCTTGAAGTGCGCGGCCTCAGCCATGATGTCGTAACGGGCGTGGCCCGCTTCGTCGTAGGCGTCGTCGGTCGCGGGGCGGCCGCCGAGTTCCTTTCCGAGGAAGAGGTAGTCGATGCCGGCCCCTCGAACAGACCGCTCCAGCGGCGCGTGGTTGAAGTGGCTCGAGAACCGGGAGTATGGCGCCGAACGCACGTCGACGAGGACCTCGATGCCGTGCTTGTCGAGCAGTCCCAGGAAGTGCTCGACGGAGGCGTTCGAGTGACCGACGGTCCAGACCCTCTTCATCATGGGGGCACCGTAACGCCATGGCATCGCGTCGTGGGCGGACTGAACCGCACACTGGACGCCCCACTGCCTCGCCAAGGATGCACGAAGGCGCAGACCTTGCGGCGGGGATGGGCAGCCAGAACACCAGGCGCCAGGCCGGTCCAGATGGTCTGCGAGTGTCATGGACCCTGGGACAGGCGTCAACGCACGGTCAGGTTCAGGTTCGTGCACGGGCAGCATGGCTCCCGTCTAGCCTGAAGCCCGTACAAGGGGTGGGGGTCACAATGCTTCGGTACAGCTTCAAGATCGCACCTGGGATCAAGGTGCGTATCAGTCCGCGGTCAGTCGGTGTCGGGATCGGGCCGCGCGCTGCCAGGGTCCACCTGTCCAGCTCCGGACAGCATGGGTTCTCGGCGGGGATGGGCGGGTTCCAGAGCTACGTGCCGCTCACCACCCCTTACAGCCGCCGTGGGGGTTCGGGGCGAGCGAACGAGGTGGGTGCCGCTGCCCTCCGAAGAGCCGCCCGGCATGCCGATGCAGCCGAGCGTTTGCAGTCGCTAGTGGACGAACATCACCTCGAGTTCGTCGGCGCGACACGCCCCCAAATCACTCTCGAGCCCTATGGCGACGAGCTCGACGAGTTGGTCATCGCCGCACGCGTCCAGGCCATGGAAAGCATCCCTCGCTGGCGTCGCCGTGCCCGACGGGTTGCGTCCGATACGGCCGCCACCAAGGCTCGCCGGGAACATGACCGACGGCTGCAGACGGAAGCTGTCCGACGCCGAGACGACGAGCAGGCGGCCGCGGATGCGTGGTGGACGGCGCTGTTCACCTTCGACCCGGTAACGGTCATGGACACGATCGACCAAGCGATGGCGGACAACGCGCTGCCCGGCGTATGCATCTACGCCGGCGAGGATGACGAGAAGCTGTATCAGGTCGTTGTGTTGGTTCCGGCCCCCGATGAGGCCACGCTGATAGGCGACATGGCCCCGGCATTCACCGACGCCGGGAACCCGACCACAAGAAGGATGTCGCAGACCGACCGCAACCAGTGGTACGCGCGAGCCCTGTGGTCCTCGGCGGCGGCAACCGTCGCCGAGACCGCGGCGGTCACCCCGACGGTTGAGAAGATCACCGTGGTC
>CAZKJJ010000129.1:0-644 GCA_964553055.1 uncultured Acidimicrobiia bacterium | reverse complement strand
CCGGCTCGGATGACGACGGCCCGGTGCTGGCCATCGAGGCTGACGCCTACATGATCTGGCCCGTTCACTCACGGGCTGGCTCCACGATTCGTCTCGACGAGAACGCCGCTGAGCGAGCCAAGTCCCAAGGATGGTTGGAGGTTCACTATCGGACGGCAGGACGAACAGCCAGGCTGGCAACTCTCACTGGGGAACCCGAACTGGATGACGTAGTGGACTTGCTCCAAGTAGAGGAGAGCCAGCCGGCGGCCTTGCCCCAGAGATAGGACCGGACACGCGACCCCCGGAGTCGCTCCTTCGCGGCGAGGAATCTCTTCCCGCCGCTGCTCGTCACTCATCCTCAAACCTCCTCGCTTTCAGCCACACGTCAGCCTCCGCGATCACCGAATCCTCGTTGGCACCCCGCCACTCCCATCGACCGATGCGAAAGGAGAAGGTGTCGCCTGCTGCTCGACGTGAACGTGCGGGCGCTCCCGTTCGTCGCAACACGTAGTTCCATGGTCGATGTGCACCCCCTCACTCATCGGCCAGTTCTGTGCGGCTCCGGATCTGGTCGGAGACCATGCCCTCCAGGTGGTTGACCATCTCGACCAGGTTGATCGGCTCCCACTCGTATTGGACCTCGTCCTCGTGCGAGCCAGGGC
>CAZKJJ010000128.1:0-6440 GCA_964553055.1 uncultured Acidimicrobiia bacterium | reverse complement strand
AGGACTGGTGGCTATGTGGAGTTGACGCTTCGCGCGGGGTTTTCGGGGACCTCCCCTGTTGTCGTCGGTCCGACGCATACGGCGGACATCGGGCGCCGGATCAAGGGTGCCGAGTGGTTGTGGGTAGGCCTGCCGCTAGTTCTTCCTGCCCTCGCGATATTCGGGCGCGGAGGGCTCGTCGACATCGTCGTTGGCTTCCTCGCCTTCGCCGCCAATGTCAGGGTGTTACTGAACGACGGATTCAGCGTGGGCGTGTGATAGGTGTGCTCGCTGGTATCGATGGGACTGTTCATGGTCGTCTACCTCGCGGTGACCATGGCGACCGTCCTCTTTCTGTAGGAAGATTCCACAGCCAAGAAGTCCGGACTGGAGACATGCGGTGAGAGCTCTCATCAATCGAGGCGGCGGCGAAGTGGCGGTCGACCTGGCCGACGTGCCCGACCCTGAGCCTGCCCCGAATGAGGCCGTGGTCGGCGTCGAAGCTGTCGGCATCAACCGGGGCGAGCTACGGCTTCTCGCCATGCGTCCATCGGGCTGGCGGCCCGGTCAGGATGTGGCCGGTGTTGTGGCTGCGGCAGCAGCAGACGGCTCTGGGCCCGCAGAGGGGACGCGTGTGGTGGCGTGGCCCGAGCAGCATGGATGGGCGCAGAAGGTCGCCGTGCCCACATCTCACATTGCTCCCCTTGCACCGTCGGTGACCTTCGTCCAAGGGGCAACACTGCCAATCGCCGGTGTGACGGCACTTCGGGTATTGCGGCTCGGCGGCGAGTTGTCGGGCAAGAGAGTCCTCGTGACAGGGGCCTCCGGCGGCGTTGGCCGGTTTGCAGTGGAGTTGGCGTCCGGATCGGGAGCCGAGGTGACCGCCGTCGCCTCGAGCCCGAACAGGGCGGAAGGACTTCAAGAGTTGGGGGCCGGCCTCGTTGTCCATGCCATCGAGGAAGCCGATGGTCCCTTCGACCTGATACTCGAGTCGGCAGGCGGCTCCTCGCTGGAGGCCTCGATCAGCCTGGTCGCGCCCGGCGGGACGATCGCGTCGTATGGCAACTCTTCCAACTCGCCGGCCCGAGTGTCTTTCGGCGACTTTCGCGGCAGGGCCGGGGCTCGGATCGTGGCCTTCTTCGTGTACGAGAGCGGCGAACCTCCGTTCTTTGGAGACGACCTGAAGACTCTGGCTGACATGGTCGCGGAGGGCTCGCTTCACCCACAGGTCGGGTTGGAAACCTCATGGAGAGACGCCAATACTGCCCTGGCATCCCTCGCCGGAAGGGAGGTCAACGGCAAGGCCATACTGCTGGTCGACTAGCTGTGATCTCCAGCCGGCTATTCGACAGCCAACGGGGCGAGGGCGTCGATGTCCGTCACCACGTCGATCACGACCGGCCGATCCGCTTCGAGCGCCTGATCGAATGCCGGGGCCAAGTCCCCCGGCTTCTCGACCCGAATCCCAACGGCACCGATGTGCTCGGCGAGCTCGGCGAAGTCGACATGGGTGAACTTCCACATCTCCCCGGCCTTTTCGGTCTGTTGACCGCCATAGACGGCGTCGAAGCCTCGCTTCGATTGATTCCCCGAGTAGTTGTTGTTGACCACGGTGACCGTGTTGATTCGCCATCGCACCGCAGTCTCGATCTCGGCGACGTGATACCAGAAGCCCGAGTCGCCTGTGAAGCAGACGACGGGACGATCAGGAGCAGCGCACTTCGCTCCCAACGAGGCGGGGAACGCCCATCCAAGGTGGCCGGCACTCCTCATGTAGGACTGCGCGGGCGACCTCACCTCATACATGCCACCCATCCACATCCCGGCATGACCAGTGTCGACGACGACGATGCCATCGTCCGGGACCAGGTTGGAGAGCTCGGAGCAGAGCCGCTCGGGTCGGATCGGAACCTGATCTGATTCCATCAGGTCGGACCATTCAGCGCGCCAGTCCTCGACGCGGCCTCGAGCCACCGCAGCCCATGCACCGTGCCCGGTCGGGTCGGCGGCCAACTCCGACATGCGGCCGAGGGCCGTTCGCGCATCGGCATTGATCGCGACCTCGAGGGGATAGTTGCGCCCCAGCGCATCGGGCTCGATGTCGATCTGGATCGCCGGTGTGCCGATGGGCGGAACCTTCCAGAAGTGGGTGGTCATCCCCCCGGTCTCGGTACCGATGAAACAGACCAGATCTGCGTCGAGTACCACGCGATTGGCCGACCCTCGGGAGTATGTGCCGACGACGCCAACAGAGAGCGGGTGACTGTCGGGGATGACGTCTTTGCCGTTCAGGGACGTCGCCACAGGCACGTCGAGACGCTCGGCCAACGCGACCAATGCCTCTTCCGCACCGGAAGACCGAACACCTCCACCTGCCACGAAAACCGGGCGCTCTGCCCGGTCGATCAACTCGAGTGAGCGGATCAAGTCGGCGTCAGGAGCGGCCGGGCGGAAGGGCGGCACGGCCGCGAACCGCTCCTCCCAATATGCCGCCATGTCTGCTTCTGCGGCGTCGATCTGGCCTTCGTTTCCTGCGAACTGAAGATGCACCGGCCCTGGCGCTCCGGTGGTTGCGGTGCGAAAGGCCTGCGCGAGCAGGTCGGGGATTCGCTCGACACTATCGACCGTGACATTCATCTTGGTCACCGGCTCGAAGGAGGGCATGTCGTCGACTTCCTGATACACCTTCCGATCTTTCGTGTGAGGATCGCGGCCTCCGGTGAATGCGATGACCGGAGAGTGAGCTAGGTGAGCGTCCCGCAACCCTGCCGCCAGGTTGAGGGCCCCCACGACCTGAGCCGCGCACACTCCAGGCCTTCCGGAAGCCCTGGCGTACCCGTCAGCCATGTAGGCGGCGGACTTCTCGCCATGGGGCCGCACTCGATCGATGGAAGTCCGTGCCTCGATCTCCACCATGGTGCGGCGAAGCACAGCAGGGACATGAAAGAGATGAGTGACGCCGTATCCCTGGAGCATCTCGGCGAGAACCCGGGCCCCCGTCACTCTCATCGGAGGGCGAACCTCGCCTTTCCGGCGGTGGTGGTCGCGCCGTCTGCCTTCTGCGCCCGGAGGTCGAACTCGACGACGTGGTCTTCCACCGCCGAAACGGTTCCGGTGCACGCGAGCTCGTCACCCAGATATGCAGGAGCCAGATGGCGATATTCGATCGACACGATCCTGCCTCGGTCGCGGAAGTATGACTCTACGGTCAGATTGGTGAGACTGATGTCGGGGCTCTCATCCCCCGATGGCCGTCCGAAGCTGAGCGATGTCCTCGACGGTCGGCGCCCACTCGGCAGCCTCCGCGTTGCTCTCTATCTGCTCAGGAGATGTCGCCCCAGGCGTCACCGAGGGCACGGCCTGCTGCGCCAGCAGCCAGCCCAACGCCACCTGCACCATCGACAGGTTCCTCTCGTTGGCGAATCGCTCGACCCGCTCGACGATGTCGAAGTTCTCATCGCTGAGAAAGTCTTGGTAGCGCTCCATCTGGAGACGCCCTTGCGGCGGCTGGCCCCTCCTCGTCTTGCCGGTGAGGAGCCCATTTCCGAGGGGGTAAAACGGAAGGAGTGCAACACCACGCTCGACGCATAAGTCGTCGAGCCCGTTCGTCTCCGGCTCCCTGTGCAGCATGCTGTACTGAACCTGGTTCGCCACGAACCCGGGGAGCCCGAGTTCATCTGAGGCGTCGAGGGCCTCGGAGAGCCGAGCCGGATCGAAGTTTGAGCAGCCGATCTCGAGCACCTTTCCCTCGTCGACCAGAGCGTTCATCTCCTCGAGAGTGTCTGCGATCGGCGTGTCCGGATCGGGGAAGTTGATCATGAGCAGATCGATGTAATCGGTGCCCAACTCGGTCAAGCTCCGTTCGATCGCCCTGCGCACGTATGCGGGGCTGGCGCCACCGCTCCCTTCCCATCCTGCGACCGGGACCCCGAATTTGGTGCCGATGACCGCGTCCTGCCGGCGGGAGCCGAGCGCTGCCCCGAGAAACGACTCCGACCGGCCCTCTCCGTAGTTGCTGGCTGTGTCGAAGTAGTTGACCCCGACGTCGAGAGCCGCATTGACCACCCGGGCGCTCCCTGCGGCGTCGAGCGCACGCCCGAAGTTGTTGCATCCCAGCCCGATCACGGAAAGGTCTAGATCTCCGAGCTTGGCCTTTCTCATCTGTCAACGCCCTCCTGTGGTCTGAGGAAACTCGGTCCGAACTCGGGGTGCGCGCCTGCCATTTCGGCCAGCGCATCGGGAACGATCGCATGGGCGTGGGCGTCGATTGTCGCCAAGGTCTGGTGCCCTTCCTCCGGCCGTCTCGCAGAGCGATCATACGACGGGCCCGATTGCGACTCTGAAAGATGCATCGTGTAGGACCTACGATCCTGGCAATGAAGCTGGCCAATTTCGCTTGGAAAGGCGGACGTCGCCTCGGTGTGGTCGAAGACGATGACATCGTCGACCTTTCAAAATCGGGGCTGCCGACGAACACGATCGATTTGATCGCCCAATGGGACGACGAGCAGGTTGGCGAAGCGGTCGCGTCGGGTGAGCGTCGAGCCCTGGCCGATGTTCGTCTCCTCGCCCCGGTCGAGCTTCGCAGAGACGTTATTGCAGTCGGCCGCAACTATCGGGACCATGCACATGAATTCTCCGAATCCGGGTTCGATGCCTCCGAGAAGCAGGTGATCCCGGATCACCCGGTCATCTTCAGCAAGGCGACGTCGTCCGTCGTGGGTCCCGGCGATCCCATCGTTCTTGCCAACGACCCGACCGGCACCACCGACTACGAAGGCGAGATGGGCGTGGTCATAGGGCAGCCTGCCCGCAACGTGCCTCGAGCTGACGCTCTGAACCATGTCTTCGGCTGGACGATCGTGAACGACGTCACGGCTCGCGACCTACAGAAGCGGCACGTCCAATGGTTCGTCGGCAAGAGCCCGGACACGTTCTGCCCGATGGGTCCGTGGATCACGACCATCGACGAGCTTCCCGACATAAGGGCGTCCTGGATGCGGACGACGGTGAACGGAGAGTTGCGCCAGGAGGCTCCGATCGAAGCGCTCATATTCGACGTCGAGAGCCTGATCGTCACCTTGAGTGAGGTCATGACCCTCGAGCCGGGCGATGTCATCGCCACTGGAACCAGCAAGGGGGCCGGCATCGGGTTCGACCCGCCCAAGTATCTGGCTTCGGGTGACGTCGTTGAAATCTCCATCGACGGCATCGGCACTCTGCGAAACCCAGTGATCTGAGAGGATGCGGTTTTGGACCAGCCGACAGCCGTGATCGATCTTGGCCTGATGGGGTCGAGGATGTCGGCTGATCCTCTGGCAGCCGGAATCGGACGCGTCGAATGAGTGGTCAAGCCCCTCACGATTGGGTCGACGCCTGGGGGCCCTCAGGGGTGGCCAAGCCAAACTATCGGACCGTCGACGTCCACACCCACCTGATGGTCCCCGAGTCGGCAGACCTCACAAAGCCATACTTCAAGCCCGAGGACGACCCGCGCACTTTCTTCTCGTCCCCGGTCACCAAGAAGCTCAACAACGAGTTCTACGTACTGGCTCGGGACAAGTACACCGACCCGGACACCCGTCTCGCCGACATGGACGCCATGGGCATCGACGTCCAACTGGTCTCGCTCACACCCTTCCACTACTTCTATTGGGCGGGCTCCGACCTGGCTCCAAGGGTGGCTTCGATGCAGAACCAGCGCATAGCCGAAGTAGCAGCCCATACCCCGACCCGATTCATTGGTGTGGGGACCCTGCCGATGGCGCATCCCGAAGCTGCGGTCGCCGAAGCCCACCGCGTATCCGACCTTGGCTTTCCAGCAGTAGAGATCGGCGCAGACGTCAACGGCACCGACCTCGACGACCCTCGGTTCGAGCCGATCTGGGCAGCCCTGGAGGAACTCGAGCTGGTCGTCATCCTTCACCCTGCCGGGTTCACCGATGCGCGGCGGCTCACTGACTACTACCTGGTGAACGTCATCGGCATGCCCTTGTCGACGACGCTGGCAGCGACCCGCCTCATTCTCGGTGGCGTCTTCGAGCGTCACTCTGGGTTGCGCATGCTGTTGGTTCACGGTGGCGGGTACCTCGGCTACTACCCGGCGCGGGTGGACCACGCCTTTCGCCATCGCCCGGAGCTGCGGCAATACATCGACCGCCCGCCTTCCGAGTACCTGAAGCGCCTCTACTTCGACCTCACCGTCTTCGAGCCCGACATGGTCAACGAGCTGGTCAGGCGTTTCGGGCCCGACCGAGTCCTGTTAGGTACCGACTATCCCTTCGACATGGGATTGACCGACCCCCTGGCACTCCTTGCAGAGGCCGATCTGACCGACAGTGAGAAGCAGCTGATCTCTGGTAGGAACGCCAACCGGCTCTTTGGCCTGGAGGTCTGACAGAGCATGGAGAGCGGGGTGACCGGTCCCGTCATCGCCATCCATTTGCCACCGGGAGTGCGGC
>CAZKJJ010000127.1:0-6476 GCA_964553055.1 uncultured Acidimicrobiia bacterium | reverse complement strand
GCCGGGGGCGGGATTCGAACCCGCACGGGCCGAAGCCCAATGGATTTTGAGTCCACCGCGTCTGCCGTTCCGCCACCCCGGCTCGGTCCGGTCCCGACCAGAAGGGTCGGGTCTCAGACTCCGAGCTCGTCGGCCACCCTCGCCACATGACCTCCAGCTCGCACGTTTCGCCACGCTCGCTCGATGGTGCCATCTGGGCCGACGAGGAAGGTCGACCGTATGAGGCCTTCGTACTCCTTTCCGTACCGCTTCTTCGTACCCCACGCTCCAAGAGGTTCGGCAAGCACGTGATCCTCATCCGAGAGCAAGTCGAAGGTGAGGTGCTCCTTCTCTCGGAACCGGGCGTTCCTGGCGGGAGGGTCAGGGCTCACGCCGAACACCACGTAACCGGCCCGTTGGAGAGGCCCGTATCTGTCTCTGAAGTCGCAGGCTTCGGTCGTGCATCCTGGAGTCATGGCTCTCGGATAGAAGAACAGGATCGCGGACGTGCCCCGAAGATCCTCATCCGTGACCAGCTCGCCTTCCTGGTTCTTCAACTCGAAGCGAGGGAGGGTGTCTCCGACCTCGATCTCCATCGGCTCTCCTGCATGGCGACGACGAACAGCGCTGCCAGAGCATAGGTGGGAACGAAGGACACGAGCACCGACACTGCCTCGGATGGAGCCACCACAGGTCCCCAGAAGGCGAGAGCTCCGACCAGCCACGCCAGGAGCAGCCTTCGTCTGGGGGTGCTCAGCTCCATCCTGGCGCCTGTGATGACGAGCACAGGAAACGTCAGGATCAGGTAGTTGTGCCATGCCAGGGGGACGAGCAGCAACCCGAGGGCCGTCCCAGCCGACCACACGGTATCGATGTCACCAGCCCCGCGCGCGTACCAGGGCACGAGCACCACAGCAGCCAGCGCGGTGAGCGTCCAACCGAGCCATTCGCCCACGAGGGCCGTTCCGAACGAGAGCAGGGAGTAGTTCCCGAGCGTCCCGTACCACTGGGACGACTTGGGAAGGACCTCGCTGACGAACCTCCACGACTCGTCCCAGCCGATCACCCACGCGCCAAACACCAGCAGAGCGACCGCAGTGACCGCGCCGGTCATTGCGGCTCGCCAGCGCCCCATCCCGGACAGCCCGATCAACCACAGTCCAGGGAAGACCTTCAGGGCTGCTGCCACGCCCCACCAGAACCCTCCTCCTTCTTTCCTCTCGGAGCGCAGAGCGCTCCAGCCCAAGAACGCGGCCGCCAGCACGAGTGACTCCATGTGGTTGCGCTCCACGAGGAATCGGAAGTTGGTCGACACCAATGCCAAGCCGGCAGCCGCGGCAGCCCAGAGGCTGGACATGCCGACCTTGCGGGCAGTGAGCCACACCACGCCTGGAACCATCAGCACCGAGACAGCAGCCAACAGCAGCCAGGCGGTCTCGTAGGTCAGATACGAGAGCGGGGCGAGCAGCGCCACCGTGAACGGAGCATCTGCGGGGTAGGCGTCGTAGGCCACACCGAACCGCTCCGCGACGTCATCAGCGACGCTGTCGTAGACACCGGCACCCTCCCTGAGGTGCTCACCCGCGAAGTAGTAGTTCGGGAAGTCAGGCTGGCCCTGGATGGCCTTCGGCAGTGAAAGCGTCGCGAAGACCGCAAAGGCGGCTACCGCCGCGGCAGCCACCCCAACCGGTAGCCACCGGCCATGAGCGACGCTCGCCTTCGGCTCTGTCCTCACGTACGGGCCTCCTGCCTGTCGAGTCCCCAGGCTCGCACAGCCGACCTCGAACCACGCGGAATCGCGGCGAAGTCGCCCCCTTGCCGTCCGGGGCGCATCGCGTCAGGTGGTGCCGAGACAGGCAGGACCGCGTCTTCGCCGAGCACGCCTGATGAGTCGGCGTCTCGAGCCGCCCACTTGATCCCTGGAAGCTGATCTCAGCCGTGCATGAAGTCGTCGAGAGGGAGCAGCCGCACGACACCACGTGCCGAGCCCGTGACCCAGCGAACCTCGACGTCGCTGCCAGGAGGAACCTCACGCCGTAGCAGCGCCAGAGCGACAGGGGCACGAAGCGTCAATGACTCGCCAACCGATCCGACCGTCCCCACCACGCGGTCTCCGGAGACCACCTCAGCGCCACTCGGAGGAAAGACGTTCTGTGCCAGTGCGACCCCACGCAAAACCCGGTTGACGTGTCCTCTGGCCTCGATCCGTGCGACCAGCTCCTGGCCGAGGTAGCAGCCCTTGTCGAATGACACGGCTTCCGGAACCAGGCCCGTCTCCTGTGGGATGGTCTTCTCGTCGACATCCCACCCCATGCGCGGCTCGCCGGCCTCGATCCGCACGGCAGTACTGGCCAGGCGCCCGACGCGCCTGGCCCCTGCCTGCTCGAGGAAGGACCCGGCGAGCCCTGCAATGACGAATCGTGGCAACCCTCCCAGGCTCAGGGAGACGACCAACGCGCCCTCGTGCCTCGCCCATCCGTTCGGCGTAGGAAGGCTCGCAGTCTGGAGGACCCGTTCAGCGTGGGGGCCCCACAGCTCCAGGACGGGTCGTTCGTCTGTCTCCAGCTGGACGTCGACTCTGATGCGGAGCCTCTCGAGGTCCGAGACCACCGTTTGAGCGGTTCCGGCGTCCGTCAACATGCCGACTTCCTCATCGCCTCTCATCACCCAGAGCAGCGACCGGAGCTTCCCCTGGGGTGACAGGAGGAAGGAACGGGAGACATCACCCACCGGCCTTTCTTCGAGCTCCTGAGACAGGATGTCCTGGAGAAACCCGACCGAGTCCCGACCGGAAGCCCACACGAGCTCGTGCTCCCCTTCCACCAGCGCGGCACCGTGCCGTACTTCGAGGTACTCGCCCGTGGTATCGCCGTAGCTGTCCACGGTCAGATGTTGGCCAGTCGCTCGAGGAACGTGCCCTCCAGGACGGCCTGTAGCCATGAGGAGATGATGAAGAGCTGATCCGAGATCATGAGGAATCCGAATCCCATCAGCATCGCGCCTGACGCGATCTCGACGGTGCGCAGCCGACCCCGCAACCGCTTCATCGCCGCGAACGCCTTCGAGGTGCCGAGTCCTGCGAGGATGAAGGGAACCCCCAAGCCGAACGAGTAGGCGGCCAACAGCAGCATCCCCCTGGCGACGGTCTCCTCTGTCGCCGCCAGGGTCAGAATCGGACCCAACACGAGCCCGATGCAGGGCGTCCAGGCGAAGCCGAATGCCAGTCCCATGACGGGAGCGGCCCACACCCCGAAGCGGCTGGGTCGCGGGTCCCAGTGTCTGTCCCGCAGCAGCCTGTTGAGGCTGCGCAGAGCACCCGTCGCATACAGGACGAGCAGCAGCCCGAACCCCACGACGAGCCATCCTGCCACGCGTTGGGAAGCCCTCTGGTTGTGCACGAGGAAGTCGCCGACCGTCGTGGCGACAGCTCCGAGAGCAACGAAGACCGCCGTGAAGCCTGCCACGAACAGCAACGTCACCCTCAGCATCCTGCCGGTCGACTGGCGCCCCTCCTCGAGTTCGGCAACGGAGTAGCCGGACATGAGGCTGAGGTATCCGGGCAGGAGCGGCAAGACGCACGGAGAGACGAACGAGATCGCCCAGAAGACGAAAGCGGTCAGCAGACCTACTTCCACGTCAGGGACAACGGAGTGGGCATCATGGTGTGTTCCCTACTGTGCCAGGTCCCGGCGGTGCCGGGGGTAACCTCGCTCGGGTGACCCCTCAGCCTCGGACCCTCCTCGACCTTCCCTGAATGCGCTTTCTCGCCGCACTGCTGCCCGCCAAGCCCTTCACCCGTCAGCAGCTCAGGCTCGTGGGCCTCTTGTGGGTGACGGGCATCCTCATAGGGTTCTCCCTGGCCCAGGCCGTCAACACGCTCCCCTTCTCGCGCCAGACCTTTGGCCTGACCGAAGGACAGATGGGGTTCGTCCTGGGGGCGGCGCGACTCGGGGCCATCGGGGCACTCGCCTTCTCCGCGTACGGGGACAGGAGAGGCAGGCGTGGACCTTTCCTCGCCGCCCTCGGCCTCCTGTTCGCGGCATCTGGGCTGACTGCCATCTCCCAGACGCCCCTCCAGTTCGCCATGCTCCAGTCGGTTTCGAGGATGGGAGCGACCGCGGCGAGCGTTCTGGCGACGGTGCTGCTCGCCGAGGAGCTCGACCGCTCCAATCGCGCCTACGGCATAGGGCTGTTCGCAGGCGGGGGCAGCTTTGGAGCGGGTATCGCGCTCGTGGTGCTCCCTGTGGCCGAGCTCGGCGCCGACTCCTGGAGGGTGCTCTTCGCGGCGTCAGCCGTAGGTCTTCTCTTCTTGCCGCTGCTCGCCACTCGTGTCAACGAGAGCTCGATGTTCAACCAGAGGGCGTCTGACGCGACCGTCTTCACCGCCTTGCGGCATCCCGTGTTCTGGTTGCTGGGAGGGGTTCTGTTCCTCGCCGCCTCCTTCACGGCTGTCGTGGCCGCCTTCAGCACCGAACGGCTCATCTCGGATCTCGGCTTCAGCGCAGGCCTGACGGCGGCGATCCTCCTCATCGGAGGAACAGCAGGGGGCATCGGGTTCCTCACAGGAGGAAGGCTGGCAGACGCCTGGGGCAGGAGGCCTGCCGCATCGTTCGCGCTCAGCCTGGCGCTGATCGGCGGCCTCGGTCTCTACCACCTGCAACAGGCGGCGCTGCTCACCCTGGCCGCAGGCGTGGGCGCCTACGGGGCCTTCTCGGCGGCTGCTCCCCTCGGCGCTCAGCGGACCGAGCTGTTCGGAACAGACGTGCGGAGCACGGCAGGCGTGTGGCTGAACAACGTGGCGGTGGCCGGTGCCGCCACAGGTCTGGCCCTCGGACCGGTCACGATCGACCTGTTCGGTCTCTCACAGACCGTCACCGTCCTCGGCGCAGGGATGCTGGTTGCAGCCTTCGGTGTGATGCTCCTTCCTGAGACCAGGGGCAAGAGCATCGACATCACGCCCGTCCCTTCCTGACCAGACGGAAGTAGCCGGAGCCGACCAACACCGCCCGGGTCACCATCATGACGGAGATCGCGGCCCACACCGCCGTGATCCCCCACCCTGTGAACGGGATCGCCAACAGCAGCAGCGAAGCACCAGCGGAGGCCGCGACGGTCGTGACCGCCAGAAACCGGAACTCGGTAGCGCCGATGAACACACCGTCCCACACGAAGACGAGACCGGAGACCGGCTGGAGAAGCGCCACGTATCCGAGCAGCGCCACCGCGATGGCCGCAACGTCAGGATCGGTCGTGAAGAGACGCGCCAATCCATCTCTTCCGAGCCACACGCCGACGCCGAGCACGAGGCCCGTCAACCCGCCGAGCCAGGTCAGGGCTCTCGCAGCCTTCGTGACAGCATCCGAGTCTCCCGCTCCCAGGTAGCGCCCCACCAATGCCTGCGCGGCGACCGCGAGAGCGTCGACCGTCAAGGCGAGAAACAGCCACACCTGCGCGGCGATCTGATGGGCAGCGACTTGGACGGTCCCGATCCTTGCGGCCACCGCGACAGCCAAGGTGTAGACAACGAGCAGTGCCGCGGTCCGCACGACGAGCTGCCAACCGATTCTCAGGAAGGACGGCAGCGCAGCCAGGTCAGGACGTGCGAGCTCGATCCCCAACGTTCGGCGCCTCCTCATCAACAGGAGGTACAGGAACCAGACAGCCCCCAGCCATTGGGAGGCGACCGTGGCGACCGCGGCGCCCACGATCCCCCACCCCAGGCCGAAGATCAACAGCGGGTCTGCAACGAGGTTGAGGACGTTGACACCGAGCGTGACCCACAGCGGCGTGGCCGTGTCCTGATAGCCGCGGAAGGCCCCATGGCCCACCGTGATGACCAGGACCGCGGGTACCGCGAAGGCCCTGACCCGGAGATATGCCTCGGCCTGGGCTTCGAAGCCGGGCCCAGCTCCCATCACCCTCAGGAGGGGAAGTGCGGCCACCTGGAGCACGACCAGGACGCAGACACCGAGCAGCGCGGCGAGCGCCAGTCCCTGCACGACGACGGCCGAGGCTGCCCTCCGATCACCTCTCCCGATCGCCTGAGCGACGAGCGGCGTGGTCCCGTAGGCCAGGAAGTTGAACAGGAAGAAGGCCACGCCGAAGATGGCGACATCGACTGCCAGTGCCGCCAGCTCCTCCGTGCCGACCCTGCCAACGAAGGCTGTGTCGACCATGGAGACCAGCGGGTCGTCGGGCAGGGTCGCCAACGCCGGTACGGCCAGACGGAGAATGGCGCGATCGAGTCCTGGGACTCTCGTCATGCCTCCAGGTTCTTGGCGGGGTAGGGACACAGGTCGACGAGGACACACTCGAAGCACAGAGGGCGTCTGGCATCGCACGTGTCACGTCCGTGCTGGATGACGCGCATGGTCAGCTTGTTCCACGAGCGGGCAGGCACGAGGGAGCGGAGATCCTGTTCGATTCGATCGGGGTCCTCTTCGAGCGTCAGCCCCAGACGGCGCGAGACTCTCCTCACATGGGTGTCCACGGCGATC
>CAZKJJ010000126.1:0-6489 GCA_964553055.1 uncultured Acidimicrobiia bacterium | reverse complement strand
CAGCGTGGAAACCAGGGCTATGCCTGCCTTCGTCATGGCGGCTGCGACGTCTTCGTCGAGCTCCATGCCGTGTTCGATGGAGTCGACCCCACCGCCAACGCCCGCCCGAGCTCCTTCCAGCTTGGTGGCGTGAGCCGTGACCTTGGCGCCACGCTCGTGCGAGGCCTCGACGACCCGTTCGACCTCCGAGGCGGAGAAGGGCGAGACGTCAGCGTCCGGCCCGTCGAGATACAGCTTGACGAGGTCGGCGCCTTCTTCGAGCTGTGTGATCGAAGCTTCCAAGAGCTCGTCGCCGTCTTCGACCTCGACCGTCAGTCCCGAAGGAAGGTACTCGGGGACGGTCAACCAGGTGCCCGCCGCCCTCAGGTAGGGCACGTCTGTTCGCCCCTTCCAGCGATCCCTGACGGCCAGGCTCAGGGCCCGCGTTCTTCCTTCGAGGGTCCGACGAGGAGCGCCCACGTCTCGCGCCCATCGCACACCTGCATGATTCAGCAGGGTGGCGTTGTGCTCTGCGGTGGCAAGCAGGTCCTCCGTGCTGTCCTGGCCTCTGTCGATCCAGCGGGAGCCGCCTGGCAGCGTGAGGTGGCTGTGGGCGTCGACCATGCCAGGAACGATCGTGGTTCCTCCTGCGTCGATCAGCCTCGTGTCTGCACCTGGGTCTGGCTCGTCTTGGGCGTCTGCGATCCACTGGATCCTGCCTTCCGAGACCAGGATGCTGACGCCCAGGCGGAGGTCAGGCGATCGACCGTCCGCGAGCGCGGCGTCCCGGTAGAGGGTCTTCCGCATGGCAGCACCCTAGATCTGAGGCAGGCTCCCGAGGTCTTCAGTCCCCAGTGGTTCGTGTCAATCTGGGACCCCTTATACGGGCCTGAGATTGACAGGAAACCTGATGGGCCAGCCCACATGCCAAGCAACCGAGCCATCATTGGCCGAGTACGGGAGGCGAGATGAAGCGGAGCCGGTGGTTGTTCGCTGCGGTGGCACTGGCGCTGGCCGGCATCGCCACGTCGTGCGGCGGGGGCGACGATCCTCCCGGCGGAGGGCCCAATGCGGCGACGGGTGAGTCGCTCTTTCAGGGAACGTGCCAGACGTGTCACGGCCCAGGCGGTGTCGGTCTCCCAGGCCTGGGCAAGACGCTGATCGCCAACGCCTTCGTGCAGAGCCTGACGGATGCCGAGCTGATCGCCTTCATTCAGACGGGTAGGCCGGTGTCCGATCCTGCCAACACGACAGGCGTCGGCATGCCCCCACGGGGAGGCAACGCCTCGCTCAGCGACGACGACCTCGCAGACATCGTGGCGTACCTCCGGGCGCTGCAATGAGAAGGGTCAGAACGGAAGGATCAACGAGCTCGGGAGCGGCTCAGGCCCGCCCTTCGGGAACGGCTCAAGTCCGCCCTTCGGGAACGGCAGCCGGCTGGAGCGAACCGGCGTAGGGGAGCAGGAAGGCCGCCATCCACGTCAGTCCTGCGACTGCCACATGAGCCACGACCGTCCAGTCCGCGAGCACCGTGGCCACGACGGCTGCGCCGATGGCTCCCTGAACCGAGTAGCTCACGAGCGTGGCTCCTGCTGCCCTGCGCCGTAGGCCTCCAGTGGCTCGGAGCGAGACCCACAGGTAGACGAGGTAGACGCCCACTGTGGCTGCCAACAGCCGGTGGAAGAAGTGGACTACCTTCAGCGACGAGTCGAGTCCTGGTACGAGGGCACCGTTCATGAGCGGCCAGTCCTGAAAGACGGGCCCGGCGTCGGCGCCCCTCACCAACGCTCCGATCAGGATCACCAGGAACACCGCCCCGGTACCGGTCCACAGCTTCCATGCCAGAGGTGTGAGCGGCTCAGCACGGGCCCGCGGAAGCGCGATGAGCATGAGGAGCGCCAACAGGCTCATGGCTGTGCCGAGGTGGACACTGACCAGTCCTGGCGACAGTTCGGTGAGCACGACCTGCCGACCGAGCCAGGCCTGCACGAGCAGGAGGCCGAACGCCGCCAGAGCCTGCCACCACGAGCGTTGGTCCTCCCTGCGGCTCCGCCACGCCATGACGAGAACACCTGCCACGAGCAGCCCCACGACCGCCGCAAGCGTGCGATGCGAGTACTCGATGATCGCCTTCTCCTCGAGGGGAGGGATCCAGCTTCCGTGACAGGTCGGCCAGTCGGGGCAGCCGAGGCCTGAGCCCGTGGCACGCACTACCGCTCCGAGAACGATCAGCAGGTAGGTGGCGACCGACGTGACCGCAGCGAGCTTGGCGAGCGGCGTCCGCACAGCGGACGGGAGGCTACCGGCCACTGGCTTCGTGACGAAGCCGACCAAGTTCCCCGAACGCCATGAGCAGGCGAGCCCTCTCAGGGAAGAAGGGACGGGCGATCGATGAGCACCGGAGACGGAGCGCTTGGTGTATGCCTGGACCGCCCCGGTGCTTCGTTCAGTCGCCGATGGGCGGAAGGCCCGAGGTGAGCGCACCTTCGGTGGATCCTGGCTTGAGGACTGCCTTGCCGAATCGAGCGCGGAGCTGGTCGACGGAGCGTTCGAGCGATTGGCGCCTGGCACGATCTCGAAGCGAGAGGGGGAGTCCATCTGGGTCGTCCCAGCTCTCGGACCCTTCGAGCGGCAAGACCTCTTGTCCGCCTGTGGCCTCCTGGAGGTGGGAAACCGCGATACCGATCAGCGTTACGCGGGGCTGATCCACGAGTGCACGGTCGAGCATGGAGGAGGCGATTCCATGGATCACCGCGGTGGATGCGGTTGCCTGGCGAAACGTGCTGCTTCGGGTCGTCATCCTGAGCTCTGGGCTGCGAATCCGCAGCGTGAGACGCCTGCCCGTTCTGTCTTTGGCCCGGAGACGGTGTCCGACGCGGTCGGCGAGTCCGAGGAGGATCGAGTAGAGCTCCTCCCGCGAGCGCCGCAGACCGCCGAGTGCCTTCTGAGCGCCCACGGAGCCGGCTCTCCTCCCCACTGTGACGGGCCGTGGATCGAGGTTCCAGGCAAGGGCGTGGAGGTTGCGCCCAGCGTGCACACCGAGCGCTGCCTGGAGGGCCTGTACCGGGACGCTTGCCAGGTCTCCTACGGTCCGGACGCCGAACGCGGCCAGATGTCGTTCGGTCGCGGGGCCGACTCCCCACACGTGATCGACAGGGAGGGCATGCAGGAACTCGCGCTCACGCTCCTTCGGCACCACGACGAGGCCGTCGGGCTTCGCCCGCCTGCTCGCGACCTTAGCGAGGAACTTTGTCGTAGCCACGCCGACAGAGGCGGGCAGCTCGACCTGTCTGCGGACCTCGTCTCTGAGCTTGGCTGCGACGGCTGGAGGAGTACCGAACAGCCCGCGGGCTCCTCGAACGTCGAGAAACGCCTCATCGATCGAGATCTGCTCCACCAGAGGGGTGAACTCGTTGCAGATAGCGATCACGCGCTCGCTCGCCTCGACGACGGCTGTGAAGTCGCCGGAGACGATCTGGAGGCTCGGGCACAGAGCTCGTGCCTCCCTGGCGCTCATCGCCGACCTGACTCCGAAAGCTCTGGCCTCATAGCTGGCTGCCAGCACCACGCCCCCTCCCACCGCGACTGGCTTGCCCCTCAGCCGCGGTTCGTCCCGCTGAGCCACCGACGCGTAGAACGCGTCGAGGTCGAGATGGAGGAAGGGTCCCGCCACGAGACCATCATGACGGTCGTCTGTGACACCAACACGTTCGCGTCACGCGTTCGTGTCAATGGAAGGAGCTGCGGAATCCGAGGGCTCGATTGACAGGAACCGTTCAGGCGGTCAGCTTCTCGGCCGCCCGCTCGATCGTGTCGAGCGCGTACTCGACGATCTCTCGATGGGTCCTGAGATGCAGGATGCAGATCCTCAGCACGAACTGCCCTCGCACGATGGTTGGAGAGAGGAAGAATCTGCGCCCCTCCGTGACGAGGTTCCAGAACTCCCGATTGAGCTCGTTGAGGTCACGTTCGGCTACCCCCGGTGGGTTGAGCCGGAACGCCGTGATGCTCAGCTGAGGTTCGGCGACCATCTCCATCGCGGGCATGTCCTTGAGGCGGTCATGGGCAACCTGGGCGAGATCCAGCTTCTCGTCGAGGGCCTCCCGAAAAGCTGCGACACCGTGGAGCTTGAGAGGGAGCCAGACGCGCAGGCCCCTGAAGGAGCGTGAGAGCTCGGGACTCATGTCCGCGAAATTGACGTACTCGTCCGTGCGATGGGCCTCCGGGAGGTAGTCGGCCTCGACGGAGTGGGCACGCAGCAGGCTTCCCCTGTCTCGCACGACCAAGCAGCCGGTACCCAGAGGTAGGAAGAGGCCCTTGTGTGGGTCCATCGTCACCGAATCGGACGCTTCGATGCCTTCGAGGGCGGCCGCTCCTCGTTCCGTCAGCAAGAAGAAACCGCCGTAGGCCGCGTCCACATGCAGCCAGAGGTTCTCCCGCCGGGCGATCTCGGCGAGCTCGACCAAGGGGTCCACCGCGCCCGTGTTGGTGGTGCCGGCGTTGGCGACGATCAGGAACGGCTCGAGCCCTGCCCGGCGGTCTGCCCGGATCTGCTCGACGAGTCGGGAAGTGCTCATCCGGAAGCGCTCGTCGACAGGGATCAGCCGGAGATTCTCTCTTGGAAACCCTGCCAGCAAGGCTGCCTTCGGCACGGAGTGGTGGGCCTGGTCGGACGCATAGATCACACCCTCGAGGAAGTCATCAGGGAGCCGCTCCCGCCTGGCGGTCACCAAAGCTGTGAGGTTCGCCATCGAGCCACCCGATGACAGATAACCGCCCGCTTCCGGGCCGAAGCCGACCAGGTCCGAACACCAGCGAACCGCGTCCGCCTCCATCTGGACGAGTCCTGGCGCCGATATCCACATCGTCACGTAGCGGTTGATGGAATCGGCGATGAGGTCGGCGACGGCACTGGAAAAGAGGCCGCCTCCCGGTATGAAGGCGAGGTAGCCGCCGGAGGCGGTGTTGTAGGTGACGTCCAAGGCTTCGTCGAACAGTTTCACCAGCAGCGTCTTGGGATCCGTCCCTTCCTCGTCGAACCTGCCGCGAACCGCCCTGGCGAGCTCTTCGCCCCCTTCCTCTCCCCACGCGGGTGCATCCGCGAGCTCGACCAGGTGGGGGATGACACGTTCGAGTGCCGCCTCAGCCAGCGAGCGCATCTGGTGTTCGTCGAGCTCAAGGGGCCAGGGGCGCGGCGACTGTTCAGGCATACCAGCTCAATGCTATCGGCCACTGAGACCATCCCCCGTCAGCGTGGGCGGCCCGTCCAGCGGTTGGGCTGGGCTTCAGCGTGGGCGGCCCGTCAGCGGGCGTGGCCCGCCTCAGCGGTTGGGCTGGGGCCTCTCAGTCGGCCTGGGCTTCGCGATCGTGCTGGCGGCTGAGACGAGCCCTCTCCCTGGCGAGGCGCAGCGGCTCAGGCGTCCTGAAGTCGCCGATGCTGTCGTGCACGATCTCGACCGCTTCCCGAGGCGAGGTCCTCCAACCTGCGTGGACCGCCAATGGCCTCACTCCCTCGAGAACCCGAACCCAGAAGCCGACCACCTCGGACGCCAGCACCAGCGGTGACGTAGCGAGAGGGACGTCCGGGGGCCAGGTACCCTCTGCGACAAGTGGCCTATGGGTGACGCCCACGGTCGGGACGTCCAACACCGCCCCCAGGTGACTGGCCAAGCCGAATCTCCGTGGGTGGTCACGGCCCGTGGCGTTGACCAGCAGCACATGTGGCTTCGTGGCCAGCGCCCGAACCGCGGCTTCGAGCAGCGGACCTTCACGCAGGGCGAGCAGACCGGGACGATACGTAGCACCTGCCTCGCCTCGTACCGACGCCGTACCGATCGGACGGGCCCCTCGCGTGACGGCCGCTGCTGCCCATCCGGGCTCACCGGGATGACCAGGACCGTCGAGTCCTCTGGTGAAGCACACGAAGCAGCCGCCAACGAGGCCACGCACCGTCGCGGGGCTCGGCTGCTCCGGGAGTGCTCCCGACCGATCCTGCAGCTCGATGAGAGCGTCGGCGTCGGTAGGCCAGGGTCGGATGTTCTCGTCCGGTGATCCCTGTGAACCTGGCACCTCGCCTCCCCCGTACGATCGTGCCGGCGAGTCGAGCCGGCGTACAATCAGTGAGGTGCTGCCCATCCACGAGTCTGACATGTTCACCTCGGAGGAGGTTGGGGAGATCATCTCGCTGGCCTCCGAGCTCGAGGACAGGAGCCCCCCGGAGCGCCTGTCATGGGGACAGGTCGTTGAGTTGGCAGCTGAGCTCGGTGTCTCACCCGATGCACTCGCCCGAGCCCGCGACGTGTGGGCAGAGGGAGTGTCACGTCAGGCGATCGCCAACCGCAACTGGACCCAGACCTCGATGCGGCTCGAGCGACGAGCCTCCAAGCTTCGAGGGAGGGCCACGACATTTGCCATCGTGGTGACAGGGTTGGCCGTGCTCGACTGGATGACGGGCACGGGGTGGTGGGGGCAGTGGGTAGCTCTTCCGTGGGCGATCCTCCTGGCCAGGCA
>CAZKJJ010000125.1:3294-6544 GCA_964553055.1 uncultured Acidimicrobiia bacterium | reverse complement strand
TCGTCCACGCCGAACACCGAGGGGCCCAGCCTCCTTCGCACCTCCTCCTCGAGGCGGTCGAGCATGCTGTCGGCTGCCTCCCGCGTCGAGGCTCCTGCGGTCAGTCGTACCTTGATCTCCCCCGAAGAGGCGAGAAACGCCACGGAGGGGTTGATGGATCCTTCGTACAGGTCGTCGAGCAACTCAGAGACGGTGGACTCCGAATGACCCCACGTCCTGAGCAGCCTCGAGACGAGCACCCGCTGCTCTCCGCGCTGGGCCTCGAGCCTCGGCAGCACCGATCGGGCCACGAGGTGCTCCATCTCCTCGGGAACCCCAGGCACCGCGTACAGCCACACCTCGCCAACGCGCATCGCCAGACCGGGAGCGGTCCCCTTCGGGTTCGGCAGTCTCTCGGAGCCGTGCGGGTATTCGGCCTGTCTGAGGTTGTTGTCCGGCATCGAGCGACCCAGCGCCTCGAACCGGGCCCTGAGCACTTCGACGTACTCCTCGTCGAAGTCCATCGCCACGCCTGCCACCGCGCACATGGCTTCTCTGGTCAGGTCGTCAGGTGTCGGGCCCAGGCCCCCTGTGATGATCACGGCGTCTGCTCGCGAGGCCGCGACCTCGAGCGCAGACACGACCCTTCCGAGGTTGTCGCCGACCACCGTCTGGTAGTGGGCGTCGAAGCCCCCCTCGGCCAGCAACTCGCCAAGCCGAGCGCCGTTCGTGTTGACGATCTGGCCGAGCAGCAGCTCGGTACCGACCGCCACCACCTCAACGATCATCTTGGAGTCTTCGATACGAGCCCCTGAAGTAGAGCAGGGGGTCGTCGAGGTCGGTCAGCTCGAAGCGATCGATCGTGGCAACGACCAGTCTCAGACCGTCCAGGGCGTCGGTCCGCTCCACCGTGCAGTAGGCACGGGTGTGGTCCTCATCCAGCACGGGGCCCCACTCCGACGGGTGGAACTGTCGTGACGCGAACGGCCCTCCAGGAGCGGGCCTCAGGCCTGCGAACTCCTCGGAGAGTCCACGGTCGGAGACGGTCAGGATGTGCACGACGAAACGACCCGTGGACTCGATCACCTCCCACAGGTCCGTTGCCTCGTTGACGGCTGCGATCAGACGGGGAGGGTCCCCTTCCAGCACCAGCAGCGACGAGACGGTGAGGCCTGCTCGCTCGGCCCCTTCGGACGCAGTGAGCACCGTCACACCTGAGGCGAGGCGGCCTCGCAGCTGGCGTGTCGGGTCGCGCTCCGGTGGGGGCGTCGAGAACGGGTCGTCTCCGTGGATCGAGCTCGTCACGACGTCCGGATTCGCTCGACCACCGCTTCCAGAGGACCCTGTGGAACGGCGGCGGCCACCAGGTCCCAGTGCTCCTCCGAGATGACACCGCGGTGGTCCAGGTCGTCTGCGGCCAGGCCGACGGAGAGGCTGACGGGCTCGTAGATGCCCAGCTGGTCGAGCTCCACGGCACGGGCCACGGCACGCCGCGCTCCCTCACCGTCCCCCGCTCCCAGGGCGGTGAGGGCCCGTTCCGCGGCCGTGAGCGCGTTGCGCTGGTGCTTTCCGTTCATCGCAGGAATCGCGAAGGCTCGCCGAACATGCCTGCGAGGAAGGCCATGAAGCGCCTCCCCAGACCACCGTCGATCACACGGTGATCGTACGAGAGGGAGAGAGGCATGAGCGTGGCGACACTGACGGCACCTTCCCGCACCACCGGCCGCTCCTCTGCCCTCCCGAATGACAGGATGGCCGTCGTCCCATAGGGAACGATCGGTGTGCCGTGACCTCCTCCCACGGCTCCGATGTTCGAGACCGTGAACGTCGCTCCCCGTACCTCGTCTGGCGTCAGCGTCCTCCTGCTGGCGCCCTCTGTCAGGCGCGCCACCTCGGCTGCCAGCTCGGCAGGTGCCAGCTCGTTCGCCTTGGCCACCACAGGCACGATGAGCCCCTCCGGCGTGTCGACTGCGACACCGATGTCGTAGTGGCGCTTCAGGACGAGGTCTTCTCCCTCGAGCGTGGCGTTGAACTCAGGGAACTCCGAGAGGGCGGGAAGCACCGCCAGGACGACCAGCGCCTCGAGGGGGAACTCCCCATGTCGGTCGGTCAGCTCGCGCCTCGCCTCGAGGAGCTTTCCCACGTCGACGTCGTCGAAGGTCGTCACATGCGGGATCTCCCGCCACGACCGCGACAGGTGCTCCGAGATGGTCCTCCGCAGCCTGGAAAGCCGTACCCGTTCCTCGGCCTCGTCTCCACGGGCGCCCGAGGCGGCTTCCTCGACGTCCTCTCTGGTGATCTTGCCGCCAGGGCCCGTGCCTTCGACTGCTTCGAGGTCGACGCCCAGCTCTCGAGCCAGCTTCCTCACGACAGGAAGCGCCTGGACGCTCCCTGCTGGGCGCTGATCCAACGGTTGGGTAGCCGTGGAGACGATCTCGGCTTCCTGAGACAGCGTTCCCACGATCGGCGCCGGGGTCCACGCCTCGCCTGGATCACCGATGACCGCCAGTACCTCGCCCACCCTGATGACGTCGCCTGCCTTCCCTCCCTGATGGAGGAGGACACCCGCCCTCGGCGCAGGGATCTCGACGACCGCCTTGTCCGTCTCGACCTCGACCAGCGGACCGTCGGACTGGACCTCGTCTCCCAACTCGACGAGCCAACGGACGATCTCTCCCTCGGTGAGTCCCTCACCGATGTCCGGCAGACGGAACTCTGTCGCCATCAGGCCTCCAACGTGGCGCGGACCGCCCGAGCTATCCGCTCTGGATCGGGCAGATAGTGATGCTCGGTCCGCTTGAGCGGAACGATGGTATCCCAGCCGGTCACACGGGCCACCGGAGCGGCCAGCTCGTACAGGCAACGCTCCTGGATCTGGGCGGTGACCTCGGCGCCGAATCCGCCTGTTCGCGGCGCTTCGTGCACCACCACCGCCCGCCCCGTCTTCGAGACCGACTCGACGAGTCGATCGCTGTCGAGAGGAACGAGGCTCCGCAGGTCGATCACCTCGACCGAGATGTCCTCCGCCGCGAGCAGCTCGGCCGTCTGGCGGACCTCCCGCATCATCGCTCCCCAGGACACCACCGTGACGTCGGTGCCCTCTGAGACGACGCTCGCCTCGCCGATCCGAACGACGTGACGGCCTGCGGGCACCTCCTCCTTGACGGCGCGGTAGAGACGGATCGGCTCCAGGAAGATCACCGGATCGGGGTCCTCGATCGAAGCCAGGAGCAGACCCATGGCGTCGCGTGGCGTCGATGGCACCACCAAC
>CAZKJJ010000125.1:0-3284 GCA_964553055.1 uncultured Acidimicrobiia bacterium | reverse complement strand
GTAGACCGCCTCGGTCGACTCGCTGTGGTGCTCTGCGGCCCCGATGCCGCCCCCGTACGGCATCCTGATCACGAGCGGCGCCGTGAACCGGTGCCGGGAGCGGCTCCTGATGCGGCTGACGTGGCTCACGATCTGGTCGTATGCCGGATACGAGAAGCCCATGAATTGGATCTCAGCCACGGGGCGCATGCCTCCGACTGCCAGGCCGAAGGCCGTGCCCACGATGCCCGACTCGGCGACCGGGGTGTCGATGACCCTGTCTGCGCCGAAGCGCTCCAAGAGCCCGTCTGTGACCCGGAACACGCCACCGACCACACCGACGTCCTCACCGAGGATCACAACCCGTGCATCCTCGGACATTGCAAGGGCGAGAGCCTGGTTGATGGCCTGAGCGAGGTTGAGAACCGTCACTGGGCGTCGCGCTGCTGGAGCAGCTGGCGGGTCGGCTCCTCGAACATGGCCTCGAAGGCTTCCTCTCGCTCGAGAGGCGGGGGCGCCTCTGCCTCTTCTGCTGCCTCGTCGACCCTGGCGACTGCCCGATCCTCGATGTCTGCCTGCCATGTGTCATCCCAGGCCCCTTCGCTCTCGAGGTACCGCCGCACCCGCTCGAGCGGATCCCGAACCCGCCAGGACTCCATCTCTCCTGCCGGCCTGTACCTGGAGGGGTCGTCCGAGGTCGTGTGGGGCCCGATGCGGTAGGTGACGGCCTCGATCAGGCTGGGCCCATCTCCCCGGCGGGCCCTCGCCACGGCCTCTGACGTGGCCGCGTAGACAGCGAAGAGGTCGTTGCCGTCCACCTGAGTGCCTGGCATCCCGTAGGCGTCCGCCTTCTGGGCGATCGTGGCGGATGCCGTCTGCCGCGCCCGTGGCATCGAGATCGCGTACTGGTTGTTCTCGCAGAGGAAGACGGTGGCCGTCGAGAAGACAGCTGCGAAGTTCATCGCCTCGTGGAAGTCCCCCGCAGACGTCGCTCCGTCCCCGAAGTACGTGATGGCAATGGCATCGCTCGCCCCGAGGCGCTCTGCCCAGGCGAGACCGACCGCATGCAGCATGTGAGCCCCCACGGTGATGGCAGGGGGGAGGACCCGGACGCCCTCAGGGGGCGAGCCGCCCCGCTCGTCTCCCGTCCTCCCGAGGAGGAGGAGACTCCATGGGTACCCGTGCATCCACATGGCGGCCGCATCCCGGTAGGTGGCCACCATCCAGTCGTCCTCGCGGAGGGCTGCTGCGCTGCCGATCTGGGCTGCCTCCTGGCCCTCCAGCTGCGCGTAGGTGGCGAGCCTCCCCTGACGCTGCAGGCTCGACCCCTTGCGGTCGTAGGCCCTGGCCTCGACCATCGCCTCGTACAACCGCCTGACGTCCGCCACATCGAGGGGGATGTCACCGGAGACCGTGCCCTGCTCTCCAAGGATCCGCCGCATCGGCGAAGCGTAGCCCTCAGCCGGTGGCTGCCCTGGCGGCCGCGATGGTCCTGTTGTTGACCACCCGCGCCGTGACGGCCACCAGCAGCATCCAGGCAACAGCCGCCACGAAGAACGGCGCCCGCAGCCCGATGGCGCTCGCCACGATCCCGCCCATCAGCGCGCCGATCGGCTGGGTCCCCCACGCCAAGAGCCTGGCCACACTCGCTACTCGTCCTCGCAGCGCGTCCGGCGTCAGCTCCTGGCGAAGCGTGACGGACACGACGTTCCACGACGTCGTCGTCAGGCCGTAGAGAGCAGCGACGACGCCGACCGCGATCACGGAGCGGGCCAGGCCCATCGCCAGCGACAACACGGCCGAGACCGCGACGATGGACTGGATCGTCAGCCCTGGCCCCAGGAACCTGATCACTCTGGGCGCGTTGAGCGCCCCGACGAGGCCCGCTGCACCCACGATCGCCAGCAAGATCCCGTACCCGACCTCGCTCACACCGATGTCCTCGACGACGAACAGCACGAACACGGCGAAGATGGCGGATCCGAATAGGTTTATCGTCCCTGCCATCAGCGCCAGGGCGAACAGCACCTTCTGGTGGTAGAGCCAGCGCAGCGCCTCTCCCACGTCGGCACGGATGCTTCGGCGCTCGACCGTGCGATCCGGTCGGTACCGACCGCTGATCGCCGCCACCAGCAGCGATGCCAGCACGAAGGAGGCGGAGTCGATGAAGAAGGGAAGCGCGGCGACGCTCGCGAACAGGAACGCTCCCAGGGGCGGCCCGAAGAACGAGCTCGTGACCCACATCGTCCCCTGCAGGCGCCCGTTGGCGTCCGGAAGGGCTCCATCCGGGATCAGGTTGGGGATGATCGCCTCGGTGGAGGTGTCGAAGAGCGTCTCGGCAGAGCCCAGCAGGAACGCGATCAGATAGATGAAGGGCAGGGACAGCGTCTCTGTCAGGACCGCCGCCGCCAGCACAGCCACCAGGAGAGCCCTGACGAGGTCCACGTAGACCATGACCCGCCTCCTGTCGAGGCGGTCGGCGAGAGCTCCCGAGAGCAGCGCGAACAGGAACCAGGGAAGGGTCCCGGCGAAGGAGGCCAGGGCCACTGCCACAGGGTCGGTGGTGAGCGTCACCACGAGGAGTGGCAGCGCCGCGAAGAAGATGCCGTCCCCGAGGTTCGAGACGGCGGAAGCCGACCACAGAAGACCGAACCGCCTTCCCAGCTTCGACATCGGTCGCGGTTCTACACGCCGACGCGGTCCTGTGTCGACTCCAGCTCTTCAGGGGTCATCAGTACGACTCTGGCCTTCGAGCCTTCGGAGGGACCGACGATGCCCTTGCGCTCGAGAATGTCCATGAGCCTGCCTGCTCTGGCGAAGCCCACCCTCAAGCGGCGCTGCAGCATCGACGTCGAGCCGAGCTGGGACCTGACCACCAGCTCTATCGCCTGGGAGACCAGTTCGGGATCCTCTCCCTCGTCCTCCTCCCTGGCGGCCGTCTGCGCCATCGCCTCCTCGATCACCTCTTCCTCGTAATCGACGATCTGTTGGGACTTGACCCACTCGACGATGCCCTTGATCTCCGACTCGTCGATCCACGCTCCCTGGATTCGCTCGGGCTTGGAGGATGTCGCCGTCACCATGAGCATGTCTCCCATCCCGACGAGCTTCTCCGCGCCTCCCTGGTCGAGGATCACCCTGCTGTCCGCCTGGGAAGCGACCGAGAAGGCGAGCCTAGAGGGCACATTGGCCTTGATGACGCCGGTGATGACATCGACCGAAGGACGCTGGGTGGCGATGACCAGGTGGATCCCGACCGCCCTGGCCATCTGCGCGATCCGGACCACCGCCTCCTCGACGGCCCT
>CAZKJJ010000124.1:0-6635 GCA_964553055.1 uncultured Acidimicrobiia bacterium | reverse complement strand
TTCAAGCACAGCGCCGGCTCTGCGGGTATCTCATACGGGTGCCACGCGAACTACCTGGTCGGGCGGCATGCAGACTTCCAGAAGATGGTCGACACCCTCATACCGTTCCTCGTCAGCAGGCAGATATTCGCTGGTGCGGGCAAGCTCATGCACACGGCTCGAGGAACCGTCTACTCGATTGCCCAGCGGGCTGAGCACATCTGGGAGGGGGTTTCCTCTGCGACCACCCGCAGCAGGCCCATCATCAACACACGCGACGAACCTCACGCCGACGCTGAGCGGTACCGGAGGCTCCACGTCATAGCAGGGGACTCCAACATGTCGGAGTTCGCAACGTACGTCAAGGTGGGCACGGTTGCTGCCCTCCTCCAGATGATCGAGGACGGTGTGGTCTTCAGGGACATGGGCCTCGAGAACCCCATTCGGGCCATACGTGAGATAAGTCACGACCCGACCTGCAGAAGGAGAGTCCGTCTCGCCAACGGGAGGGAGCTCTCCGCGCTCGACATCCAATGGGAGTACCTCGACCGGGCCATTCGGTATGCGAGGAGTCCAGGTTTCCCTGCGCCGATCCAGCAGGCCGTCGACATGTGGGAGCAGCTCCTGGCCGGCCTCGAAAAGGATCCCATGAGCCTCGACCGCGAGGTGGACTGGGTGGTCAAGTACCAGCTGATCTCCCGGTACAAGGAGCGCCTGGGAGTCCCGATGTCCAACCCGAAGCTGGCGCTGCTGGACTTGGCTTACCACGACGTCCGGAGGGACAGAAGCCTCCACTACATGATGTCCGACCGCGGCCTGGTGGACAGGGTGGTCACGGATGCGGCGATCACCAACGCCATGGTGCGGCCTCCGCAGACGACCAGGGCCCGCCTGAGAGGCGAGTTCATCAAGGCCGCCAAGGCTCGGAAACGGGACTTCACCGTCGACTGGGTCCACCTGAAGCTCAACGACCAGGCTCAGAGGACCGTGCTCTGCAAGGACCCCTTCAAAGCGGTCGACGAGCGGGTCGACAAGCTGATTCGTAGCCTGTGACGGCCGACGAGGTCAGCCTGCCACCCGGCGGGCCCGGCGGCTCGAATGTCGTCGACCTGCCGTCGGCGCTGACGCTGATAGGCCGGCTCAGTGATGTTCTGGCCCTTCCTGCTGCCGTCTTCTGCGACTACGACGGGACCCTCACACCTATCACGGATCATCCGGCCGCCGCGACGTTGTCCTCCGAGACGAGGACGATTTTGCGAAGGTTGTCGACGTGTCTGGCAGTGGTGGTGGTGAGCGGGAGGGATCTCGAAGACGTGAGAAGCCTGGTCGACGTGGCGGAGCTCGTGTATGTCGGCAGTCATGGTTTCGAGATCACTATGGCTGACGGAAGGCGCTTCGAGCCTCCCGGCGCGAGCGACTTCCTTCCGCATCTGGATGCGGCCTCCTCGGATCTCGGGAGTGGGCTCGAGGGGCTGGATGGGGTGTTCGTCGAGAGGAAGCGCTTCGCGGTGACGGTCCACACCCGCCTCGCCGAGAGCCAGCGTGTGCGAGCGGAAGCCGCGAGGTTGGTGCAGGAAGCGGCTGTGAACCATCGCGAGCTCTCCCTGACGTGGGGTAAGGAGGTCATGGAGCTTCGCCCAGGAATGGCGTGGGACAAGGGCTCGGCCGTGTCACTCATCGCCGATCGCTTGTCGCCTCGGCCCATGCGGATCATGTATCTCGGCGACGACCGAACAGACGAGGACGCCTTCCGGAGCGCGGCGGGCCTCGGGGGGATCACCATCATCGTGGGAGCGTCCGGCACGAGCCTGGCCGACTACCGGCTCGAGGCGCCCTCCGAGGTCGCCGAGCTCCTCAGCACGGCGGCCAGGGTCGTGTGTCACCGCTAGGAGGCGATGTCGGCCAAGCAGCTGGCTGCCCACGCATGCACGTCAGAGCGTCTGACGACACGCCTGAGCCGGGACATGGCAGCGCTGCGCTCGGGCGCAGGCATGTCGATGGCGTGCTCCAACGCCGCGGCGAGACCGTCGAGATCGTACGGATTCACGATGAGCGCGTCCCGCAGGTGCTCCGCGGCGCCTGCGAACTCGCTCAGTACCAGGACGCCCGTGTTTTGAGTCCTCGTCGCCAGGTACTCCTTGGCGACGAGATTCATTCCGTCTCGCAGAGGGGTCACCATCATGACGTCTGCTGCCAGGTAGTAGGCGACGAGCTCAGCCCGGTCGATGCTCCGGTAGAGGTAGTGGACGGGGACCCAGCCAGCTCTTCCGAACGCACCGTTGACCTTGCCCACCATCCGCTCGACGTCTTCCCTCGCCGCCTGGTAGCGCTGCACCCCCTCCCGGGTAGGTACCGCGATCTGGACGAACACGATCTTGCCCCGCAGGTCCTGTCTCCGTTCCAGGAGGGTCTCGAAGGCCCGAAGCCTCCTGTCGATCCCCTTCGTGTAGTCGAGCCTGTCGACTCCGAGGACCACGATCTCAGGACCCCCGAGCTCCAACCGCAGCTGCACGCTCCTCTCGATCGTGTCGGTTTCGGAAGCCAGCGCCGAGAAGGCCGCATAGTCGACCGAGATCGGTGACGCCTCGACGAGGACCTGGCGGCCTTCGAAACGGAGCGAATCCGAAGAACCGCGGGCTGTCGTGTGCCTGCGGGCTGCTCTGCCGAAGTTGATCACGCTCAGGTGGGTCTGAAAGGCGATGACGTCGGCGGCGAGGAGGCCTTCGAGGATCTCGGATCGCCAAGGGAGGCGTTCGAACAGTTCAACAGGCGGGAATGGAATGTGGAGGAAGAAGCCAATCCGAACATCCGATCCCAGCCTGGCTCGCAACAGGGCAGGCACCAACTGGAGCTGGTAGTCATGGACCCAGACGATCGCACCCGCCCGGGTACGGCCTGCCGCCACTTCCGCGAAGCGCTCGTTGACGATCATGTAGCGCCGCCACCAGTGTCTGTGGATGTCCGGCGGCCACACCGCACCGTGGTACAAGGGCCAGATCGTCTCGTTGCAGAAGCCCTCGTAGTAGTCCCTGACGTCGGCTGCGGACAGTCGAACCGGGATCTGGAGGACCCCCTGGTAGTCGAAGGGCGCCCGCTTGCTCCCCGCCGTGCCCGTCCACCCCACCCACGTGCCTCCTCTCTCCCGGAGGATCGGATTGAGTGCGGAGACCAAGCCTCCTGGGCCGGCCCGCCAGCGTTCGGCTTCCTCATCCCAGGCAACGGCCAGCCGGTTGGCCATGACCGTGAGCGGGTGATCTGCCTCCACGAGGTGACAGTAACGCCCAACCACTTGCCACCGAAGGCGTACGTAATACCGTCAAGCCCACACGAACTCATCGACCATGCGAAAAGCGCTCGAGCGAATCCTGAACCTGCTGGCATTCCTCCTCACCGCAAGCCGTCCGGTCACGGCCGAGGAGATCCGCAACACGGTGGCCGGCTACGACCAAGCCTCGGACGAGGCATTCCGGAGGATGTTCGAGCGCGACAAGGACCTGCTCCGTGGCCTCGGCGTCCCCCTGGAACGGCAGCCCCTCGACGCATGGGAGGTGGAGTGGGGCTACGTCGTGCCTGCCGACAGGTATGAGCTGGAGGACCCTGGCCTCACAGACGAGGAGAGGACTGCATTGCTGCTGGCCGCTCAGGTCGTCAGGCTCGGGGCCCAGCCTTCAGGCCCCGACGCGGTGCTCAAGCTCGGTGGTGCCATTCTCTCCGACGCCGGAGAGCCACTCGCAGCCGACCTCGGAGCCGACAGCGATGCTCTTGCCCTGGCGTTCCAGGCGGCGGCCGAACGCCGAGTGCTCCGATTCCGATACCGCGGCAAGCAGCGGCAGGTCCGCCCGTACGGACTCCTTCACAGGCGGGGTCACTGGTACCTGGTCGGTGACCAGGAAGGGGAGGTCAGAGCGTTCCGTGTCGACAGAGCGGAGGACATGGCATCGGGAGACCAGCCCGAAGCGTTCGAGCGGCCTGCCGGCTTCTCCGCCCGAGAATTCGTCGCTTCCGCTCCCTGGGAGGCGGGAGAGCTGGACCTGACAGCAGAGGTCGTCTTCGACGAGGATCTGGCGTGGTGGGCCCACCGGCAGCTGTCTGCCGCCGCCCACGTCAGGAGCCTGAAGGACGGCAAGCTCCACGTCACGATGCCGGTCGCAAACCCAGACGCCTTCGTCGGGTGGCTGTTGGCATTCGGAGCCTCCGCCGAGCTGCTGGCGCCTCCTGAGCTGCGTGCGATGTTGCTGGACCGGGTGAAGGCGGCACAGTGAGCGTCAAGACAGCCAGAAGGCTCAACAGGATCCTCTCGATGCTGCCATGGGTGATCGCGCACCCCGGAACCACCGTGTCTGAGGTGTGCAGCCGGTTCGGGTACACGAGACGTGAGCTGCTGGCGGATCTGGAGCTGGTCTTCGTGTGCGGGCTTCCTGGGTACGGACCTGGCGACCTCATGGTTGCCTACGTCGAGGACGACGAGGTCTACGTCGATCTGGCGGACTATTTCGCGGCACCGTTGAGACTGACCACCCAGGAGGGCCTGGCGTTGCTTGCCGCGGGAATGGCGCTCACGTCAACGGGCCAGGCGCCGCCGTCGCTCGAGAAAGCAGTCGAGAAGCTCGCCAGAGTGTTGGTCCCTGCGGATGAGGAGCTGATGGCGATCGACCTCGCGGTCGAGCCCGACATGGTGGACCTCCTTCGCAGGGCGGCCCGTGAGACGCATCCCGTCCGGATCGTCTACACATCGCTCGGCTCGGATGAGACCACGCAGCGAGTCATAGAGCCGTGGGCTGTCTTCTCATCGCTCGGAAACTGGTACGTCTCTGCCTACTGTCGCTCGGCTCGAGGGGAACGAATCTTCCGAGTCGATCGAATCCAGACGGCCATCGTCACCGAGGAGAACTTCGAACAGCCGGATGAGATCCCCCGACCGGAGGTCAGATACACGCCGTCGGAGGAGGACGTGCGGGCCGTCATTCGCCTCTCGAACGAGGCCCGCTGGGTCGCCGCGTACTACCCCGTCGAAGTCCTCTCGGACAGCGATGACCACATGGATGTCGGCTTTTCGACAGGCGACCCGTTGGTGGCTGCTCGGCTCCTTCTGAGGCTTGGGAAGAGCGGCCTGCTCGTCGAGGGTGACGAGGTGCGAAGGGAGCTGGAAGAGCTGCGTGCCAAGATCATCCGGCGCTACGAAGCGAGCTGAACTAGGTCGATCGGGCCATTTCCGAATAGTCCCTAAGGTCGTCCTGAGGTGGGCCGATACACCTGATGTATCGGTCGCAGGAGATGCGTTGACCACCATCAGGACCACATGCGAACAGTGCGGCGACGTCGAGCTTCGGGCCGACGATCTGTCGTTGGAGCTGGATCCGAACGCCGATTCCGGTGAGTACCTGTTCGTATGCCCCAGCTGCGTCACCCTGCAGCGCAGGCCTGCCAACGCTCGAGTCATCAACGTGCTGCTTGCCACCGGCGTCGAATTCGAAGTCGTCGCAGCCATCACCGAGGCGGAGATCACCCGGTTCGTCGCCGCGCTGGACGACGCCGAGGGCGTCTTCAAGCTCCTCACCTCCTGATCGCCATCCCCTGAGGAGCGTCCTTGCCCGGCCTAGCATTCGGTCGGGATGTTCGACATCAACGGGCCCGAGCTCCTCACGATCCTCATCGTCGCGCTGATCGTCGTCGGACCGCGGAGATTGCCCGAGTTGACGAGAAGGCTGGGAGGCTGGACGTCGGAGATACGCAGAGCCGTCCGCGATCTGCGCAGCAGCCTCGACAAGGACGTGCAGGCCCTCAAGGAGCCTCTCGAGGAGGCGAGCAACGAGTTGGAGAAAACTGCTCGTGAGGCCAGCGCCGAGATGAAAGCGCCAGGATCCCAAAGGCCGGAACAACGGCCGACCAGGGACGAGAAGGAAGCAGAGGCGAGCGAACCTTCCGACGCCGCCCGTCAGGCGACCCGATACACGTGGGTAGGACCAGAACCGGTCTCAGGCCCCACCGCAGCAGACGCCCTCGAGGATCTGGACAGGATCGAACGAGCCGAGGAAGTCGGCTCAGCTGGGAGCCAGGAGGGCAACGAGGAGGAGCCGCGCGCGGCTTCACCAACATCCGCAGGCGTCGAGCACCCAAAGGAGATCCGAGAGGAAGAAGCCTCGTGACCGACCGAGGCGGCCAGACGGTCCTTCAGCACCTGGAGGAGCTGCGGTCCCGGCTGATCAAGGCCGCCGTCTTCGTGTTGGCTGGCTCCGTGGTCGCCTTCACGTTTCGGGACCAGATGTTGGCGTTCTTGGAGGAGCCCTACAAGCAGGTCGTTGGCAGCACAGACGAGCTGGCAGTCTTCAAAGTGACCGAGCCCTTCTCCGTGTCGATGAGGCTGGCGCTCTTCGGGGGGTTCATCCTGGCCAGCCCTGCGGTCCTGTACCAGGCGTGGGCTTTCGTCAACCCTGCGCTCACGAAGCGCGAGCGAAAGTGGGCCGTGCCGCTGGTCAGCGTGATGACGTTGCTGTTCCTGGCTGGCGTCGCCTTTGGATACTGGACCCTGCCCAGAGGCCTCAATTTCCTCCTCGGGATCCAGGCAGGGCTGGATCCGGTGATCGGCGTGTCGAGCTATCTCTCGTTCACGCTCCGCTTTCTCCTCGTGTTCGGTGTCGCCTTCCTGTTTCCCATCT
>CAZKJJ010000123.1:0-6643 GCA_964553055.1 uncultured Acidimicrobiia bacterium | reverse complement strand
TAGGGGGAACTGGCCCCCGGTCTTCAGGTTGCGGGCCGGCGAGAAATCCGCCTGCTGCTTCTGGAGACGCTCGACGTAGGCGACACCATCACCGTCACCCTGCCGCACCGGCTCGCCCGCTCGGTGGGCTTCGACATCGGCGCGACCGACAGCAGTGCGAGCGACAGCAGCGAGAGCGACGACAAGCAGCACCGCATCGTGTGGTCGGCGCTCCAGGTCGCCGAAGGCTTCCCCCCGTTGCAGTTTCTCGACCTGGGCAGCGAGAGTCACCCAATCCTCGCGATGACCCCGACTCGGTACGGGCTGTTCGTGTTCAAGTACGACGGGGTATGGAGGGTCGACGGCCGTACCCCCACGGGACTCACCAGCGAGAAGATCGACGAGGCTCGGTTGGTGGCTCCGAAGGCTGTCTCCGCGTACGGCGACCACGTCTATGCGTGGACCGATCAGGGGGTCGTGCGCGTCGGGACGAGCGGCGTCGGCGAGAACCTGAGCGCGGCGCAACTCGAGGTGTGGCTCGGCGAGCTCGAGCGTGCGCTTCCTGAGGTCGCTACCCCGGGAGCCGGAGCGTTCCTGACGGCGGACCGTGGGGCGGGGGTGATCTACTTCGGCGCCCCGGCTTCGGCGGCCAGCGATGACACCTCGGAGTGGGTCTATGTGTTCGACGTGAAGACCCAGGCGTGGACGCGATGGAGCCTCGCAGCCACTGACGCCGCGTTGGTCGACGGGCGCCTCCACGTCGCCACGGACGAGAGCAGCACCATGACGCTGCGGCGTGCTCGCCTCTCCACCGATGACTACCCACACCACGACGACAGCTTCTCGTTCACCCTCGACTCCGTGAGTGTGGCGAGCGGGGTGGCGACACTGGCAAACGTTGTCGTGAGCGGCTCCACGCCCACCGTGGGCGACTGGGTGGTCTTCCGCGGCGCAGCCCCCGGCGGAGAGGGCGTCCCATCGACTTACGTGGGCGCGGTCGAGTCGTACGATGGCGGCAGCGGCGCCACTACCGTGCGCCTCGCGGGAGGTCTCGCTCTGTCCCCTGGCAGCGAGCTCACCGGGACGCTCTACCAGGGCCCCGATTGCGTGATCGAGTGGAAGCCGCAGACGGCGGCCAACCCGATGATGTCGAAGCTCTGGAGCGACGTGACGCTCAGCTTCGAATCGATGGACCGCTTCAGGAGCATCGATTGGGAGTACCGCGGCACCCTCACGGAAACGCCCAGCACGCTCACGTGGAACCGCACCCCCGAAGTCGACCGAGCACGGCCGGAGCCGTGGCGGGGCGGGTTCATCCCTCGCAACCAAGCACGCGCCGAGCAGCTCTTCTGCCGAGCGACGATCCACAACCCGGGAGCGACATGGGCACTGACGAGCCTTCAACTGCGCTACACGCCAACCGGGACCCGGGTGGGGCGCCGGGCGCCGTGAGTCTCACCGCAACCGAGCTGCGCCGGCGACGTGAGCGTCTGGAGCAACGTCGGCGAGAACTCGAGAGCCTAGGCCCGGCCGATGGAGGCGCGTGGCAGATGCGCATCGTGAACGCGGCACGCTGGCGACAAGCGTGGGAGCGCCTCAAGCGCGACGAGCGCCGAGCTCGGGCAGCGAGTGGGTCGGTGCGATGTGGGGCGAAGACGAGGGCAGGGACGCCCTGCAGGCGTTTCGCGGTGCACGAGGACGGCATTCCCCGCAACGGCCGGTGTCGACTTCACGGCGGGGTGTCGACCGGCCCGCGTGGCGCGTCTGCCGCGGAGTCTCGGCCGACGTTGGCCGACATCCTTGCCAGCTGAGTGGGGCAGGCTGCGGGGTGGCAACATTGCCACCAGCCAGAGTGGAAAGTTTGTCGGTCACCATCTCGCGCCGCGGAGCTCGAGCGAGTGATTCCGAGCGGTTGGGCGAGGTTCGAGACCCCGGTGCGGTACCCATCGTGCTCAGGTCTCGCGCAATGCTCGCACGGTGGCCGCTGCTACGCTCGGCTCCGGAGGCGCGATGGCAGAGGACGATGGGAAGGCGACGGACGGCGATGGGCTAACCCCGGAGGAGAAGGAGGACCTCGTCGTGCGAGTCGTCCGAGACGGCATCTGGGGATACACGGCGTCCGGTGGCGACCCAGTGGGGCTGGCTCTCGGCGTGGCGAAGGGAGGCTTCGGGTGGTTCGCTGAGCGCGTCCGCGAGATGTTCGCCGCCGGGCTTGGGAGGGAGATCGAGGACAACGCGGAGGAGCTGGACGAGGGCTTTCGCGGGCTTGCCCGTCGCATGCCCCCGGAGCAGGCCATGATCGATTTCCATGCATTCGTTCGCGCGTGGGCGAAGGCCTCGGAGCGCTCGGTTGGGCGAAAGAAGCGGATCCTGATGGCGGCTCTCCAGCACAGTCTCCGAGCTGACCCGGAGGAGTACGAACGTGGCCTCGGCCTGCAGATCCTCGAAGCGCTGGAGGGACTCGACTACGGCGACGTCCTCGTGCTTCGGCGAATCGCTGACCGCGTCGCCAGGCGCCGGGCCGATCCCAACAGGGGCGCGGGACGACCGATGGTGGATGGGGATGCATGGCATACGAGTCGGCTGATCGAGGCCGGAATGGTGACCGGGCTGGTCCAGTCGAACGAGGTCAAGCGCGCGCACCCCTCATGGTTTGGCCAGAAGGTGCTCGAGTACGTCCAGAAGGGCTTCGCCGAGGACGTCGCCGAAGAGGAGCGAGAGGCTCAGGAGTAGCGGATTCGCTGGCCCCGGGCTGGCGAGCGCCTGCCCGGCTCGTGTTCAACGTCGCGGCGTACGGGGGGCGTGCCCGCGGCCCAACAATCCCCTGATCGGGTGAAGAATCAGTCGCAGCTTCCGTGTATTGGTGGAGGCATGACGCGATGGAATGAGAGTGGGGGCAGGGTGGCGCTCATGGCGCTGGGCGTCGTACTGGTGCTGGGCTGCGGCGACGATGGCGGCACTGACGAGGTCGGAACTCCTGACCTCGGAACTGACGCCGGGCCGAGCTGTGCGCCGCCCTCAGCGGCCCTACACGAGCTTGTGTTCACGGAGGTGTCGGGCGATTGCGGGGCACTCGCCACAGGCGTGCGAGACCTACGCACGGTCACCGGAGACGGCACCTGCACAACGGAGCCGCTGCTTGATCCCGATCGGTGCGCGATTCGCTACATCGAGGAATGCGTCTTTGACAGCGGCGATGTGAGTTTCGTTGGCACACTCGACAGCGAGGGGGGCGACGTCTGGGCGGGACAGCTCGACCTTCTCGCCACGGACCCAGCCGATGGGCCGGTCCAGTGCTTCAGCACGTACCAGGTCACCGCGAGCCCCTTCTGACCGATGGCGTACCTGGTTGAGCCCGACGACCTGCGCGACGTGCTGCGTCGCTACCTCACTCCCGCGGACGTTCAGCGGGCGATGGCTGACGTAGCAGCCCGAGCCAACGACGGGGTGCTTGTCACGGACATCGACCGCGCGTGGGCTCGCAGGCAGCTCGAGGGCAAGCCTCGGCCTCGGCGCGGCGACGACGGAGACGGAAGGGTGGTCGGCTCCATCGGGCCGGCCCGACAGTCGCTCACCGAGGATCAGCTGTGGGTGGCGGAGCTCCTCTTCGGCTTCACTGCGTGCGATGAGCTCGAGGGCGACTTCATGGACCAGCTGCTCGACCAGGTGACTGGGATGAGCGACCGCGAGTGGAGCATGGAGGAGCTGGAGGCGACGCTTTCGTTACTGAAGGAGCGCGGACTCGTCGACGAGCAGAACCGCGGTCAGCCGTCCTACCAGGGCGGCATGGGGCGCTACGTCGAGCGGCTCAACGCGGTCGTGTCGCTCGAGCTCGTGGCCTTCGCCGACGAGGAGCTCGTGGAGGTCGGGAACCGGCAGAGCACGGCCCTCGACCACATGGCCGAGATGCTGAGCAGCACGGGCCGCCCAGTGACCAGCGCCGGGGTCGGGCTCTACTGGCTCGGCAGCGTCCGGGCCGGCGTGGGCGAGCTGGTGCTGTGCAGTCGGCCGCTTCTTCCTCGATTCGGCATCCCGAGCATTCGCGGGCTGCGGCTTTGCGCTGAGGAGGTCCAGTCCATCTGGCTCGCCGACACCGACCTCACCTGGGAGGATGTCGATCGGCGAGGCGAGGAGCCGTCGCCCGAGTTGCTCGCGGGGCTCGGCATCGAGGTCACAGAGGACGAGGTGCGGATGGGTGCGTTGCGACTGCCACTCCGCTAGCCATCAGATGGGCTTTCGCCCGTTCGTTGAGCAGCCAGCGAGTCTCCTGGGCGTATGCCAGCCTCCTCCAGTGAGCGATCGTCTGGCTGGAGCCGTCCAAGCAGACGGGCGCTGCGGGCGTCTATCGGCGCGCCGGTCCGTTCGTCCACCAGTACCCAGTCGGATCCATAGGTGAAGGGCGCCAGTGTCCCCGGCCGGGCCGCGAAGTAGGCAAAGTTCAACAAGTCGGCGACTGTGGGCAGGGCGTCGATGGCCATGGTCTCGACATCTGCCGGGTCACCACTTAGTGCGCTGAGGTCGATCGAGATTGAATCGACTGCTGGCAGAGTCCGCTGAGTCCGGCGCGGCGGCGCGTCCCGCTGTCGGAGACCCGGCGCGAGTTGGATGTCGGAGTCGCCTTCGGCGGCTTCGTACTCGCCATCCCCCTCATCAGCGCACTCGTCCTCCTCCTCACCAGCGTACTCGTCCTCCTCGAACACAAGCTGGCTGTGCTCTGAGCCGGCCTCGACGCGCTGCCGCAAGTCGTGGAGCTGGCGGCGATGTGCGCCCAGTGCCAAGCGCACGTAGTCCTCCATGGTGGTTCCTCCCTCGAAGTCGCCAGGACCGTAGAGAAGGTGGGGGCGCTTCCAGACCAGAAGTGCCGACCCGACCGCCAGGAACGCCAAGAGCGCAATCGAGCCTCCCGCGAGGGCTCGACTCACCCATACGTCATCGGCCACCACCGCGCCGCTCACGACGATTACTTCGATCACGAGGAGGGAGACCGCGATTAGTTGAAGAGGGTTCCCAGGTCTCCGATCGCCTCTCGATCGCTCGCCACTAGGGGCGTCTGCATCTCCCATTCAGCCTCCTCGCTGTCGGATCGCCAACGACCGCAACCGGGGACCTACATGACGGGCGACCATCGTCTCCTCCCCGCGAGCCGGCCATCGCCTACTGGAACTCCACCGGAGCCATGGCTCCGTGACCGCTGACATCAACCGTGAGCTGCAGATGTCCATCATCCCATGTGCTCCAGACCGCGTGCGCAACTTGGAACGTCGTCCATGCATCCGAGCCTGTGCCCGTCGCACAGGTTGCCTCCGCCGGAGCCGCGAGTTCGGACATTCCCTGGGCCGCATCAAGGGCTTGCACCACTTCGCACCGAGGATGGCCGAAGCCGTTGTGCGTGCCCGCCGAAATGACGACCTCGGCGGGGGAAAGCGTGTTGAGCCATGACACTCCCTGGTGATCGTTGTGAGGAACCGTGGATGTCGTCGCTCCATGGTGAGCGACCTTGAGGACGTCGATGTCGAGGAAGCCGAGGTTCCCGTGTCCGTAGCGCTGGAGGATTCGACCCTCCGTCTCATGTGTCGCATCACCCGCGAGCATGACCTTGAAGCCGTTCCGCTCCAGCATCAGCACGATGCTTGGGGTGTTCTTCTTGTGTCCGTTGGAACCGCTCGTTGTCATCTCTGAGGCAGCTAGGACGTATACGTCAGTGTCTCCGCACGCGAACCGGGTGTCCGGCGTGCCCGGCTGGCTGGCTTCGGATGCCTCTGCATACGCCCACGAGCTTGCGTCACGCTCCACCCACTCCGTCAGGTTCTCGGCTACCGGACCGGTGTACTGGTCTGCGACTCCTCCCAGGAGCACTCGTCCCAAGTCCCGCCCCTCCAGGCTGTTGCGAAGGTAGTTGTGGTGGTCTTCGTCTCCATGCGTGACGACCAGGGTCTCGACCCCGCCATCCACGAGCGACCGAAGGGCGGCGGCGGTTGCCTGTCGGTCGCCGTCGGCCTTCGATCCACAGTCGACCACGATGTCGTTGCCGTTCGGGCAAGCGATGTGGATGCAGTCGCCTTGCCCAACGTTCAGGAATGTGACGACGAGCGGCGCCTGAGGACCCGACCTCGCAAAGCGTACGCGTGGCCCGAGCTCACTGAGAGACTCGCGACCCGCCTCCGTTGGCGGAGGGCATTCAGCCGTCTGGGGTCGAGCTGTGTTGGTCTGCGACCCGGCACATCCCGCGAGCGCCACAACGAGGATCAGCCTTCGCATAGCCGCATTTCACACCCCCCTTTGGACCGTGGTCTATACGACGGACTGCGTAACCGATCCGGGTGACCGCTCGCGTGGACGGTTGATACAGCGTCCCCACGCTGCTCGGTGTCCGCCAACCCCCTTTTGAACTGGAGCAAGACGGGGTCTACCAGGCCTCAGCGGGTGGAAATATTGCCAGCCGGGATGGTTGTCTTGGGCTACCCCAGGAGCCATGACGGACTGCAGCGCATGAGACTTTCTGGATCGCCTGTATGGATCGCCAGCTTGGCAACATCACTGGTCTACAGCTGCGCCGAGGAGCCGCCTGACCCTTGCCCGGACGAGGTCGCCTGGGTCAATGAGGTGTCAGTGGACGCAGGAGAAGAAGTCGGCTGCATGCCGCTGCTCCTCAACCGCAACGTCG
>CAZKJJ010000122.1:0-6644 GCA_964553055.1 uncultured Acidimicrobiia bacterium | reverse complement strand
CGCCGACGCCCTTGACGCCGAGCGGGTTGGTGGGGCTGAGGGTCTCCAGGCTGCCCAGTCGGAAGAAGGGCAACTGGGCAGCAGCGGGCAGGAGGTAGTCCATCAGCGAGGCACTCCTCAAGTTGCCCTCCTCGTCGTAGCGTGCCTCCTCCCAGAGGGCCTGACCGAGACCCTGGGCAATCCCGCCGTGGCGTTGTCCATCCGCGAGCATCGGGTTGCTGATCCTGCCTGCGTCGTCGACCGCCCAGTAGTAGAGCACGGTCACTGCGCCCGTCTCGGGGTCCACCTCGACCACGGCCAGCGCCGCTCCCGAAGGGAAGTTCCTGCCTCCTGCCCTGTGGCCCGCCTCGGCTTCCAGGCCTGGAGCCATCCCCTCTGGCAACCGGCGCACGTTGTGAGCCGAGCTGACGATCCGCCTCCAGGGCATCGAGACGTCCGTCCCCGAGACCGTCGCCTTCCCGTCCGCCAGCTCGATGTCTGCAGGAGAAGCCTCGAGGAGGTGGGCGGCGATCAGCCGCGCCTTGGCGGCCACCTGCTCGGCCGCTTCCAGCACTGCGCTTCCCCCATGCGTCATGGAGCGGGAGCCCGAAGTCCCGTAGCCCCAAGGCGCCGTGGCCGTGTCACCCTGGTCGACCGTCACCAGGTCGACGGGGATGCCGAGCACCCCCGCCGCCACCTGCGCGTAGGCAGTCCGGTGGCCCTGGCCCTGGTCGGCCGTGCCCGCAGACACGGTGACCGAGCCGTCCCTGTGGGTCCGCACCGAGCCTGCCTCCCACTCCTCGAAGGCACAGACCTCCACATAGGTGGCAAGCCCGAGACCGACGAGGCGACCCTGGTTACGCATCCTTGCCTGCTCGGCTCGTAACTCCTCGTATCCGGCCTCGTCCAGCAGCGTGTTCAGCAGCGCGTGGTAGTCGCCCGAGTCGTACACGTAGCCGTCTGCGTTCCTGTAGGGAAACGTCTCAACGAAGTTGCGCCTCCGCACGTCTGCGGGGTCTGCGCCCAGGCGGGCCGCCAGCGCGTCGATGGCCCTCTCGATCGTCAGGATCGCCTCAGGGCGTCCCGCTCCCCTGTAGATGCCCCTGGCTGCCCTGTTCGTGTAGACGCCCACCTGCCGCCATGCGTAGATCGGAATGTCGTAGTTGCCCGTGCCCATGCGAGGTGTGACAGAGCCTGGCTGCAGGTACCTGGCTCTGCTTCCCAGATCGAGGATCGACTCGACCCACAGACCGAGGATCCTCCCCTCAGCGTCCGCCTTGAGCTCCCAACGATGCTGCTGGGCCCTGCCATGCCCTATGACGGCCATGTGCTCGCGGCGCCCTTCCACCCACCGGACAGGCGCGCCGAGGAGGCGAGAGGCGATGATCGCCAGGTACTCCTCCTCGGCGATCTCGAACTTGCAGCCGAATGCCCCGCCCACGAACGGCGTGTTGACGCGGACGTGGGAGATGGGGATCCCGAAGCTCCTTGCGATCTCGTCCGCCATCAGATGAGGTGCCTGGCTGGTCAGATGCACGTCCAGGCGGTCACCACGCCAGTCGGCGAGCACTGCTCTCGTCTCGAGAGGGTTGGGGATGAGTCGAGGATGCTCCACGACCCCGCTGACGACCACGGCTGCTTCGATGGCGTCGTAGGCCTCCTTGTCACCCCCCAGCCGATCGATCACCACGTTGGTCTCCAGCTCCGGATGGAGCGGCGGAGCGTCCGCGGCTGCCTCAGGCCCGCCCACTACCGCCAGGAGGTCGTAGTCCGGAAAGACGAGGTCGGCGGCGTCCCTGGCCGTCTCAGGCGTGTCTGCGACCACGGCCGCAACCGGGTCTCCGGGTGCCAGGACCAGGGTCGTGAGCGGATGTCGAGCCGGTATCTTGCGCTCGGGGTCCGGCCTCGGAGGCATGGCGACGTCTGCTACGTCCTCGGGGGTGAGGACCAGACGAACCCCGGGAGCGCTCCTGGCCAGGTCGACATCCACCTCCGTCACCTGGGCGTGGGGTGCCATCACCCTTGCCACAGCCAGGTGGAGCATGCCAGGAAGGTGCAGGTCGCCGACATAGTCCCCTGCGCCCGTGACCAGTACAGGGTCTTCTCTTCGCTGAACGGGCGCGCCGATCAACTTGGGGATGAGGTCCATGGCCGAGGAGAGGTTACTCAGCCGGGAGGCGCAGCCAGGACGCCGGTCCTGGCGAGGAGGCTCAGCACCTCCTGGCGGAAGTCGTTCGGCTGGAAGGGCTTCGTCACGAACGCGTCTGCTCCACCCTCGTCTGCGCGTCTGCGTGACTCCTCTTCGGCATGAGCCGTGAGCACCAGGACGGGGAGCGTCTTCGTACGGTCATCCGACCTGAGCTCGTCGAGGACCTGCCAGCCGTCCATCTCCGGAAGGCCGATGTCGAGCACGAGCAGATCAGGTGATTCGTTGAGTGCGGCATCCAGTCCTGAAGGGCCGTCGACGCGCATCATCACGTCGAGGTTGGCAGGCCGCAGGCACACTTCGATCAGGCGTCTGATGACGGCCGAGTCTTCCACGACCAGTACTTGACGTCCCAAGGTCTCCCTCTCTGCGCTGCAAACGTATCGGCATGCGCCGGCGGGTCCTTGAACCGTCAGCGTGGCGAGAGCCTGGGAGCTGTCACCTCTTCGACGAACCTCTCGAGCTGACGCAGGTTGCGGACCTCCTGCACCCGTGCGCAATGCGGCTGGTAGGCAGCCATCACGGAGTCCCCCGTGTCCCAGTACGAGCGCGGTTCGGGGTTGAGCCAGTACAGGGCCCTGGCGCGCTCGCCGATGCGGGCGAGCAGGTCTGCTCTGGGCGGCCGGTAGTTGTTCCTGGCGTCGCCTGCCACGATCACCGTGGTCTTGGGCGTCACGTCGAGGGCGTAGCGTTCCCAGAATCCCTCCAAGGCGTGCCCGTAGTCCGAGTGGCCGTCGAGCCACACGACTTCCGCTTCTGAGCTGACCCGCTGCAGTGCCGCTGCGAAGTCACCCCCCGGCCGGAAGGCGTCTGTGACCTCGTCGAGGGCGTCGATGAAGGCGAAGGACCGCAGGCGGGCGAACTCGTTGCTCATGGCGTACGTGAACTGGAGCGTGAAGCGGGCGAACGTCGACATGGACCCCGAGATGTCGCACAGGACGAACACCTCGGGCCTGGAGGGGTGAGGACGCCTGAACCGCGGGTCGGCAGGGACCCCACCTGTCGAAAGTGAGCTCCTGATGGTCCTCCGAAAGTCGAGCCTCCCCATCCTCCTGGCCCTTCTTCGCTTGGCGAGGCGCGTTGCCAGCTTCCTGGTGAGGGGATGAACCGCACGTTCGAGCAGGCGCAGCTCCGCCTGGGATGCGTGCATGAGGTCGACGTCCTCGAGCAGCGGCCGACGAAGGGTCTTGGCGACGGCGGAAGGGCCTCGGTCCGCCACGAGCCTCCTCCGGATCTCGGCCTCGAGCTCGGCACGGAACTCCTCGAGCCTGCGCTGGTACTCCTCCCGCAGGAGCTTCTCCCGCAGTGGCGAGAGCCCACTCCGGCCTGCCTGCGCCATGATCCGCTCCATCACCTCGTCCACCCTCATGGCCCGAAGCACCCTGTACAGGTAGTAGGTGCCTCCGACGGGCCTCCCAGCCTGCATGCCCGCCAGCTGGGATACGGCCCTTCTCGCCAGCGCTCGCACCACTCCTGCATCTCCCTCGAGCAGGGCGGAGAAGAGCACCTCGATGAGCGCATCGACATCTGCCTCGTCGGCTGTACCCACCCCTTCTCCTGTATGAGTGGCCACGCCGATCGGCTCCTTCGCATCGGCGGTGCGGAGTGCGAAGTAGATCTCGAACACGGTCTCGAAGGCCTCGTAGTGGCGCTCGCTCTTCACCAGAGTGGCGGACAGCGCCGACTTGAAGCCGGGCCTGTCCGAGATGTCCGTGTGCTCGAGGGCCTGCATGGCGTCGATCGCCTCGACCATCGAGACCGGGACCCCTGCAGCCCTCAGCTCACCGACGAATCCGGTGAGCAGGTCACGGATCATGCCGAGGGCAGGTCTGCCGCGACCTTCTCGACGTCGCTCTGGTACTTGAGGAGGATGTGGAGTGTGTCCTCGACTGCCGAGGCGTCGACGTCGCCGATGCCGAGCTCCAGCAGAGTTCGCGCCCAGTCGATGGACTCACTGATCGAAGGTGGCTTCCGCAGTGTCATCGTCCTGATCGAGCGAACGAGCCTCGCCACCTGATCTGCCAGCGCCTCCTCCATGCCGGGAACCCTGCCCATCAGGATCTCCCTCTCCCTTTCGACCGTTGGGTAGGTGAGGTGCAGGAAGAGGCACCGACGCTTGAGAGCCTCCGAGAGCTCCCTCGTGTTGTTCGAGGTCAGCACGACGAGAGGGCGGCTGGTGGCGACGATCGTGCCGAGCTCGGGGATCGTCACCTGGAAGTCGGAGAGCACCTCCAAGAGGAGGGCTTCCGTCTCGATCTCGACCCTGTCCACCTCGTCGATGAGCAGCACCGCCTCCTCCGTGGTGGTGATGGCCTCGAGCAGCGGCCTGGTGAGCAGGAAGTCCTCGGAGAAGATGTCTGCCTCCAGGTCTCCCCAGGCGCGGCGCCTGTCCGCCTGGATGCGGAGTAGCTGCTTGCGGTAGTTCCACTCGTACAGCGCTTTCGACTCGTCGAGGCCCTCGTAGCACTGCAGGCGGATCAACCTCCTGTCTGTCGCCTTCGCCAGCGCCTTCCCGAGCTCTGTCTTGCCCACCCCTGCGGGGCCTTCGACCAGGATCGGCTTGCCGAGCCTGTCTGCCAGGTACACGACCTGGGCGATGTGCCGGTCAGGCAGATACCCTGCCCGCTTCAGGGCGTCCGCTGCCTCCGCAGGCGACCCGAACAGCGGCGTTGAGCCCTCGGCGTCGGACATACGGGCCGAGTGTACCGGTCGGTTCAGATGCGATCTGGCGCCGGGTATCCGCACCTAGCATGCCTGACCATGGAGCTCACATGAGGGTCATCATCGTGGGAGCCGGCGCCGTCGGCTCCTATCTCGCGGAGCGCCTCTCGGGCGAGGGGCAGGACGTGGTCGTGATCGAGAGCGATCCTGTCAGGGCAGCGCAACTGCAGGATGAGCTGGACGCCCTGGTCCTGACAGGGAACGGGGCCACACCGGCCGTCCTGGAGGAGGCAGGCACCGAGAAGGCAGAGCTTCTCATCGCGGTTTCGGACAACGACGGCGCCAACATCCTCGCCTGCCGCACCGCCTCCGAGTTGGGAGTCAGAAGGACGGTGGCCAGGGTCGAGGACCCGGGACTCAAGTCAGGGCTCGCCCAGCTCGGCGTCAACGTCGTGATCGACCCTGGGACCTCCCTCGCCTACGAGCTGCTGACCCTCGTTCGCCATGAAGGGTTGAGCGAGATGGTCGAGTTCGGGGGAGGGGAGCTGATCCTCACAGGGGGCTTCGTCCAGCCCGGTGCTCCCATCACGGGACGGCCTCTCTCACAGCTCCGCCGCACGCTTGCTGACGGCGACTGGGTGGCCGTCGCGGTGGTTCGCGAGGGCGAGACGATCGTGGCCCACGGACCGACCGTCATCTCCGACGGGGACCACGTGCTGATGATGGTCACGCCAGACAGGGAGCACGTGGCGCTCGATCTGCTCGGAGCCAGGCCAACCAGGATCCGGAGAGTGATCATCCTCGGCTCGACGAGGGTGGCGCGGATCACCTCGGCGATGATGGTCAAGGAGGGGTTCGAGGTAGCGATGGTCGAAGGCGACCATGAGCGATGCAGGCGCCTCGCCGAGATGCAGGCGGATGTGCTCACCCTCTGCGGGGACCCGACGGATCCTGGCGTGCTCCAAGATCTCGACATCGGCGACAAGGACGCGGTTCTCGCCCTCACGGGCTGGGATGAGGTCAACATCCTCGGTTCGTTGGTCGCCAAGGCGCTGGGAGCCTCGACCGTCGTCTCCCGAGTCAACAGGATGAGCTACGTAGGGTTGCTCTCGGGGGTTGGCATAGACGCCACGGTCTCATCGAGGATCGCAGCCGCCAACCAGATCCTGCGGTTCGTCAGGAGGGGAAGGATCCACTCGGTGGCCACGTTCACAGACACCGATGCAGAGGCCATCGAGCTCGAGGTCTCCCCAGACAGCAAGGCGATCGGCTCGACCTTGGAGGAGCTCGGCTTGCCGAGAGGCTCGATCGTCGGAGGGATCGTCCGCGACGGCGAGGCCATCGTGCCTCGGGGCTCGACGGCGATCAGGGTGCGGGATCACCTCATCATCTTCGCCATGCCAGACGTGATCCCTGACATCGAGGCGCTCCTCGTCGAGTGATCGAACAACCGCCTTCTCGGCTCAGGCGTCTCGCCCAGGTTCGAGAGAGCAACGGCTCGATGGGCAGGAGGCTGGCTTACGTCATCGGCGCCGCCGTCGCCGCCATCGGAGCGGCAATGCTGCTGGCGGCGGGCTTCGCCTTGCTCTATCAGGAGTGGGAGACGGCAGGGAGGATCGCAGCAGCAAGCCTCCTGACGATGGTCATGGGCGCCGTGCTCTGGCGGGGACTCGGCTCGAAGGGCGAGCTGACGCTGCGGGAAGGCTTCGCAACGGTCGGGCTGACCTGGTTCGCCATGGCAGCATTCGGCTCGCTTCCCTACCTGTTCACCAAATCTATTTCCAACGTGACCAGCGCC
>CAZKJJ010000121.1:0-6706 GCA_964553055.1 uncultured Acidimicrobiia bacterium | reverse complement strand
CCCGCCGTCGCTTCGCTGGGCCGTCCATGAGTTGCTCGTCGGTGCCAACCCGACTGCTCATCTGTATGTGTCGACGCCGATTACCGCACCGGCTTTGGAGGCCTACGGCACGGAGGAGCAGATCGACACCTGGGCCGTACCCATGCTCGAACACGGCTGGGGCAGCACCATGGTGCTCACCGAGGCAGACGCTGGATCCGATGTGGGGGCAGGCACGACCAAGGCTTTCCCTGTCGAAGGCGACGTATATCACCTCGAGGGTGTCAAGCGGTTTATCACCTCCGGCGAGGCGGACTATTTCGAGAACATCGTGCATCTGGTGTTGGCACGGCCTGAGGGTGCCGCTCCCGGAGTCAAGGGCCTCTCGATGTTCATCGTCCCCAAGTTCTTGCTCAACGATGACGGCAGCTTGGGGGAACGCAACGGGGTGGTGGCCACCAACCTGGAGCACAAGATGGGCATCAAGGGTTCCGCCACCTGCGAGATGACGTTCGGCCTGGACAGGCCCTGTGTGGGCTACTTGGTGGGCGGCGTTCATGACGGCATCCGTCAGATGTTCAAGGTGATCGAGGAAGCTCGCATGCACTTCGGTCAGAAGGCACTAGCCACCCTATCGACCGGCTATCTGAACGCTCTTGCCTATGCCGCGGAACGGATCCAGGGCGCGGACATCACCCAAGCTCGGGATCCCGAAGCGCCGAAGGTCCCAATCATCAAGCACCCGGACGTTCGGCGCATGCTCATGATGCAAAAGGCACACGTCGAAGGTATGCGAGCGCTGGTGTTCTACGCGGCCCGCGCCCAGGACAACATCATCACCCATCCCGAAGAAGAGTTCTGGCCGAGGGTCAACAACCTGCTACTTCCGATCATCAAGGGGTACATCCCGGAGAAAGCATATGAGTTGCTGGGCCAATCCATGCAAGTCCTGGGCGGCTCCGGATACACCCAGGACTACCCGATCGAGCAGTACATCCGCGACGTGAAGATCGACTCCATCTACGAAGGCACCACCGGCATCCAGGCTCTCGACTTGCTGTTCCGCAAGATCATCCTCGACCGCGGCGAGACCGTTATGCAGCTTGCCGCGCGGCTCACCGACACGGTAAAGGATGGTCGCTCCGACGACGAGTTTCGGGTGGAGCGGCAACTCCTCGGCGCCGCACTTGAAGACGTCCAGGGGCAGCTCGCGGTGATAACAGAGCACAGCAGGGCGGTAATGGAGAGTCCTCGCCGCGTCTACATGGCGGCGCTACACGCCAACTCGCTGCTCGAATCGCTTGCGGAACTACTAATCGGATGGCTCATGCTGCGCCACGCCGAAATCGCCCACGCCACATTGGCCAATGCCGACGCCGCTGGCCGCCACTTCCTCGAAGGCAAGATCGCGTCATGCAGATGGTTCACCGTCAACGTCCTCCCCAAAGCCGCTCTGCGAAGAACCCTCAGCGAACAGGAGCAAGGCCAACTCATGGATCTGGATGACAAGGCCTTCTGACTCCCACTGGCGAGCGACACCGGCGATTTCGAAGCCTCGGCTATCTTCCGCCAGGCCCCCACTACACGCCCTGCCGGTCGGCTCACGGTCGCTGTTCTGCTGGCCTGGCAGATTGTCGGATGCGATCCTCAGCTCGATCTGATAAGGAGACACTCGATGATTGCGCGGATCTGGCGGGGTTGGACCCGTCCTAGCGACAGGAATGCCTATGCCGAGTACGTCAGCCGGACGGGCATCTCGGCGTATGAGGCAACCCATGGCAACCGAGGTGCGTACCTGATGAGCCGGCCCGACGGCGATGGAACCGAGTTCGTGACCGTGAGCTTCTGGGATTCGCACGATGCGATCGTCGCCTTTGCGGGAGAAGACATCAACCGCGCCGTGTTCTATCCCGAGGACGACCGATATCTCGTCGACCGTGAAACCGCCGTCACGCACTTCCACGTGCACTGACCGACACGAGGCAGAATGGCTGGGATGCGTCGGATCTCAGTGATCGGATCCAGCGGCTCGGGTCAGACAGCCATGGCAACCGCCCTGGCCGAGAAGCTGAACCTGCCCAGCTAGCTGTCGTTCCTCGCTGTCGACTGACCCTCGACGCGCCGCTGGGGTTCCAGTGGAAGTCCGAGTCAGCATCGATATTCGAAGTGTTGTTCCGGATGAGACCTCGATGTCATCTGCGGCGACTACGGCGCCGCGCGTCGTTGTACGGACAGTTGCGTGGTTCAGACTGCCACCACTGAAGGCCGACCCCAGCGAACGAGGGCGTGGCAGACCTTTGATCCTATGGAAGCACCATGATGTAGAAGGCGTGTGCGAGACCTCCGTCGTTGGTCTGGTTGCTCGTGAACACGAACACGTGGTTGGTGTTGTTTGCGAATGGAGGACAGATAGTCCCGTCGACGCCGCCTCCGCAGGGGGCAGCCAGGACCGTGCCACCGAAGTCCTGGTCCATGTCGCTGGACGACACGAAGATTCCCTTGCCAGCCACACTTGAACCGATATTCAGGTAGTAGAAGCCGCTATCCGAATTGGCGACCGAGATGCCCCCGGATTGGGCCACGACGGTGCCATCTGCGGCGATGAGAGCCCACCTCGGCTGAAGATCCTCCGCATCCAGGCCGTCGACCCTGTCGGCGTTGACACTCGGTGCGGTGGCAGGGTCGTTGCCTGAGAGCCGGTACATGAAGGTGCCCATCTGCGCTCTGGTCACCGGATCGTCTGGGCAGTAGACCGTCCCGTCCTGACAGCCGACAGACACACCAGAGTCCTTCATGAACTCGATGCCTTCGGCATGGACGCTGCTGTCCGACACATCCGCAAAGATATGCGTGGCAAAGGCAGTGGCTGGGATAGCCAGCACCGCCAGAACGAGCAGCACGAGCGCAGTGCGGGTCGAGATCGTGATGCGGATCATCAGAACCCTCCTTCGGGTAGAGGGGACCGAACCTACGCGCCCGAGCAGGGGCGGAGACGATCAAGCAGCTCTCGGGAGACGGTGCTGCGGCTCCGCCGGTCAACGAGGGTTAGAAGAGGACGTCTAGCCGTGGATCTGCGCCCGAGGCACGAAGGTCGTCGGGTCAGTAGACGGCTCCATCCTGACAGCCGACAGACACCCCCGAGTCCCTTGAACCACATCGAAACCGCCAGAAGCCGCTCTGTGTAGATCTCACCTGGCCGCACGAACCCCCTGCGACCTGGAAGGGGGGAGTCGAACCGTAAGCCCACGTGGCGCTCCCACTGGCGGGTTCCTAGTTGCCGCCTGGCGAATCACGGAAGCCGGTGCGAACTCCACCGACCTGTCCTTGTATTTCAGGTCGCTAGGACCTCAATTGAACACTCCACGCCCGGTACGTTGCTCAGCCTGGTGTCGGCAGTCAGCAGCGACGCGCCTAGGGCCTCTGCAAGCGCAACATAGGCGGCGTCATACAGAGTGAGGTTCTCACGCAGCTGCCAACACCGCCTCAAGAGTGGGCGGTGGACTGCTCGTCTCATCGGAAGGTCCACAAGATCGTCCAGAGCCAGGCGCGCCCTACGTTCATGGATCCTCCCGGCCAACGTCAGTCGCCGAAGCATCGAGCCGATCTCCAGATCGATCAGCTCGGGCGCAGCCAGTTCCTCATTGCTGAGTCGCCCTCTTGTGGTGTCTCCGTCGGGGCCATCGTCCGCCAACGCCACCGCCAAGACGCTGGCGTCAACGACGATCACGGTCTGCCCGGATGGCTTTCACCGCTTCGCCGAAGCTCAGCGACCCCCCTGCTCGCCCACCGGCCCGGTCGAGCACCTCTTCCAAGGTGGGACGGCTCGCCTCCTCGATCAGCCGAGACCGCAAGTACTCCTGTAACGACTGATGTGCCTCCGCTGCCCGCCTCCTCAGGACCGCATGCGTTTCATCGGGAACGTCCTTGATCTGAATGCTAGGCATGGCGCCATTATGGCGCCAGTAGCGCCATAATACAAGGGTGTCGGGGGAGGGACGCGAGACACAAACCCACGAGGCCATGCAGAACTTTCAGCCGCCGAAGTCCTAGCGCGGACCCAGCCGGGTCATCACCCGCCCACATCTCAGCGCAGGTTCGGCGATCGTCCTGGCGTGAGCTCGGCGATCTCGTGGAGGCCATCCAGACCCTTGAGCTGAAGGGTGCGGACATCACCAAACTGGAACTCGGGGTCGTCCTCGAGCAGGAATCGAGCGGCGGTGGAGGCGACGATCTCACCGCCTGCGGCTGCCGAGGCGATGCGCGCCGTCTTGTTGACCGTGTTGCCCATGTAGTCGTCCTCGGTGAAGATGGCGTCGCCGACGTGCAGTCCTGCTCTTACCAGGAGCTCGGGCGGGTCTTCTCTCTCGGCGAAGGCTCGCTGGATCGCGAGAGCGGACCGAGCTGCCTCACGTACCGATTCGAAGGCCGCCATGGCTCCATCACCAAGCGTCTTGACGACGATCCCACCGTGTGCCTCGACGATCTGGCGAATGGTGCTGTCATGCCAATCGATGACCTTCGTCCAATGTTCATCGCCCAGCCGGCGCGCCAACTCCGTTGAGTCCTCCATATCGGTGAACAGCAAGGTGACGGTTCCCTCGCGAAGCCTGGTATCCAGATCTGTTCCCACGTTGGGCCCGATCGAGGCGAGGAGATCGCTGAGGCTGCGGGTCATCTCGACGCCCATGACCTCGGGGTTGGGCACTGCGAACGACGAGTGCGTCTGGACGATTCGCCAGAACCCTGAGTCGAGCAGGAACACGAAGGTAAAACGCAGCGACCTCGGTTCCTCACCCTCGAACGATGTGAGGGTCCTTACCGCGGCCCAACCCAACTCTCCGAACTCAAACCCTTCGATCTCCTGTACATCGATGAAGAACGCAGGTAGCTCGTCTTGATGCGCCGCATAGGCGGTGATGTAGTCGACGCCCTTCCACCACTCGTGCGCGTCTGTCCCCACATAGCGCCCGTGACCCGATCGTAGGAAGAGGTTGGCCGCGGTCTGAAAGTCCCGACGGTTCATCGCATCGACCCACCGTCTCGAGACCGCCACCAACTCAGCTGATTCCTCGATCATCGATTCGGGCCTCGTCGACGCCGTGACACTACCCACCTGGGCATTCGCCTACGAAGGCGGGAACGCCGAACACCCATCCAGCACTTCAAACAGGCAGGTGGGTACGCGACGCGCTCGGAAAGCGACCATGACCAGCTCGATCGGAGTCGACTCCGCTGTCAGCAGCCGAACGAGTACGTCACCGCAGAGCACACGCGGCTCATGGTCTCTTCGCTGACCTCGCCGATCGGTCCGCTGAGGGTCGCTTGAGCGACCGTGTGGATGCCGTCACAGTTGAGGGCTGATGGACGGTCGAGCCCAACCTCGACGTGATCCACCTCGACTTCGGCCGCCAGCCCACGAATCGACGTGGTGACTTCGGCGACCGTGACCAGATCGCGAACGTCGAGAACTTCCGTCCGTGTAAGGATCAAGACCGGTCGCGTCTTGCGGCCGACCTGAGCCACCCAGAGCTCTCCTCGCCTCACTCCTCACTCCAGGCTTCTGCCTCACCCCAGAAAGCGTCCGGACGTTCGGGATGCCGCCGGTAGGCATCTCGGTCCGATCGAGCCAACGCCGCGCGCACCGCGGCCGCTACCCCCTCACGGGCAGCCGCCGAGATGTTGATCCCCAGCTGGCGAGCACGCTGGGCCAACTCATCGTCGAGGGTGAAGGTAGTACGGGATGAAGCCATACTGGAATGCTAGCATCCTCTGATAGCTAGACAAGCTATCCAACGGTCGATCGATTCGGACGCCTGCACAATGAACGCTATGACCGCCCCACCGATGTACCGGAGATGCTGCAAGAGATGAGGTGGGCTAACCAGTCCCGCCCATAAGCGGCAGGCAATGTGCGCTACCTGCGCGTTCCTCGGACACTCGATTACAGACTGAAAGATGTGCGCGACGGCAAGCCGGGCATCCCGTGCAGCCCTTCAGGCGGGGTCCCACCCCCTCCATCTTCGTTTGGTGCTTAACCCTCGTTCTGTGGGCCAGGTCCCACTCCCGAGCCTGCATGGCCTCGATGACACTCTTCGGCGCGAGGTTCTGTAGGTATCGATCAGTGGTGGCCAAGGAGGCGTGGCCTCGCTGGCATTGGATGATCGGGCCCGGTATGGCCTCGATCATTAGCTCGTAGGAGTGTGCCGTCGACCGTGGGGATGAACCCGCTCTTCGATCCCGGCCCCTTCCGCGAGACGCGAGAGGGCCGTTTTCACACATGAAGGTTTCAGAGGCCTGCCTTCAAGGGTGCAGAACGCCGTGCACACGTACGTCTGCGTGTCCGTATGGAGGCAGAGCCCCGGCCTCGGCTTGCCTGCGCTATTGGATTCTGCAAAACGTTCAGCGCCAGCCGAGCTCAGGTGCCACGTGGGTCAGGATGTTCTCGAGGACGTGGGCGTTGTAGTCCACGCCGAGCTGGTTCGGCACGGTCAGTAGCAGCGTGTCCGCAGCCTGAATCGCCTCGTCGTCGGCCAGCTGTTTCACCAGTAGGTCGGGCTCTGCGGCGTACGAGCGACCGAAGATCGCCCTGGTCTGCTCGTCGATCATGCCGATCTGGTCGCTGGAGTTGCGGTCGCGGCCGAAGTACGCCACGTCCTGGTCGGTGGTCAGTGCGAAGATGCTGCGGCTTACCGAAACTCTCGGTTCTCGGCTGTGGCCGGCCTCTTGC
>CAZKJJ010000120.1:0-6723 GCA_964553055.1 uncultured Acidimicrobiia bacterium | reverse complement strand
ACACGGTGCCTTCTGTGGCGAAGAGCAGTGTGATGCCGGCCGCCCCGAAGGCGACAGCCGCCGAACCATCGAGCAACCCGCGCACCGGATGCACCATCCTGCCGAGCTTGACCCGCTGATGTCCCTCGAGACGCACGACCACAGAGCGCAGCGTAGAGGAGCGCTGCCGTTGGACGAGCATCACGGCGAGTCGTGAGCCCGGTATCCTCGGCGCTCGCATCAGGCGTGTAGAGCTCCCGTTTTCGTTGAGAAGGCTCGCCCTACTGGGGCATGGGCTGCGCGCAGACAGGGACGCACCAGACCTGGAGCGGCTCGCCCGCATCGACGACCCCGAGCGATTCTGCTGGAAGGTCCTGCCGTACGTCGCCAGGACGTTCGCCGTGAGCATCTCGCTGCTTCCCCACGAGGAGGCACAGGCGGCCGCGGTCGCCTACCTCTACGCCAGGATGCTCGACTCCTACGAGGACATGCTCTCGGACAGCGCAGCCACACGGGAGGCGCTCCTCGGCTTTGCGCGCAGATTCGGAGCCGTCAGCATGGAGCGCCCCCCGGCACTCCCCATGGCCACTGCCAGGGACAGACGCGATCAGGTGTACGCTCTGCTCGTCGATCGGTGCCCACTGATCGACGAGGTCTTCCTCGATGTGAAGCCAGTGCACCGCGCGGACATCGTGTCGCTCGTCGATCGGATGGCTCAGGGGATGGTGTGGGCGTCCGAGACCTTCGAGCGACAGGGAGGAGCGCTGGTTTCGGATGACCAGGTGCTTCGGTACTGCAGGATCGTGATCGGAGAGCCTTCTCACTTCGTCCTTCGCCTCGTGGCGGGGCGCCCTCTCACTGAGCTCGAGAGCCAGGAGGCGAACAGAGTGAGCGAGATGATCCAACTGGCGAACATCACTCGGGACATCGAGCGGGACCTTTCGAGGGGTGTTGCCTATCACCCGGCCCTCGTGCCGTACCTGCACAACGGTGCGAGCACAGGTGCGGAGCCGGCGATTCGAAGGGCGCGTCTGCATCTGACGCTGCTGGCGCTCCAGAGAGCCCGCTCATATCGTCGCCTGCAAGAGAGCCTGCCCCATGCCGCGACGGGCCCCAACAGGGCAGCGGCCGTTGCCATGCTTGGATTCACGGAGGCCCACTACCGAAGACAAGAGGCGTTGCTCACCCCTGAGGGCGGTCGCCCGCCTTCGAACGGCCGGGTCGTTGCAACAGCCCTGGCGGCAGGACTCTCATCCAGGTGGGCCTCGAAGAGTCTCCAATCGTCAGAAGGGTCGCTGATCGAGGTCAGAGACAGGATCGGTCTGCTCGAAGCCGAGGTCGCGAAGGGCTAGCTGCCTTCTTCGTCAGGCTGCGCTGAAGGCAGCGCACGAATCTGCTGGGGCTCGGGTCGCTTGCCGCGGGTCATGCCCCACACGCCGAGGCCCACGGAGAGTCCCAGGACGATGACTCCTTCGATGAACAGCGTGCGCGCTGACAGCACGCAGAGCTGAGCATCGGCGGGTTGCTCCATCTGGTTCTGTCCGTCACCGAAGAGGAGGGAGACCGGTGAAGGGCACTCAGTGGACTGCTGGGTGAGCCCCCCTGCCTCGTTGAACGTCCAGCGTTCGACGGGGCGACTGAACGTCGTCAGGACGAGGGAGTAGGTCAGGACGAGTCCTGCGAAGAGCACCAAGATGCCGGAGACCCGATACACGCCAGGGATTGTACCGACGGCCACGAGGATGCCTGAGAGCCCAAGGCAGCACCTGGTGAGAGGCAGCCCGGTCTCAACAGCCCAGCGTCGTCAACCTGCCGAAGTCCAGGTTGCCACCACTCACCACGACCGCCACCTTCGATCCAGGGGCAGAGCCTGCCTTGCCTGTCAGAAGAGCAGCCAGAGCCGCCGCCCCAGCCGGCTCCGGGTACAGCTTGGCTCTGGTCATCAACAGCTCCATCGCCTCGAGGATGTCCTCATCCGACACCAGGACCAGCCTGTCAACCAACCGACGGGTGACCTCGAGTGGGAGGCTCCCTGCCATGGGCGCTGCCAGACCGTCGGCGAGCGTCGATGCCTCAGGGAGGTGAACAGGTGAGCCTGCTTCCCACGCAGCATGGAGGCCTGCAGCTCCTTCAGGCTCGACGCCCACGACATCGGCAGCGGATCCCGAGAGCTTCACAGCGGAGGCAATCCCCGCGATGAGACCACCGCCGCCCACAGGCACGATCACGGCCTCCACATCGGGCACGTCCTCGAGGATCTCGAGCCCAATCGTCCCATGACCCGAGATCACGTCGTGATCGTCGAACGGGTGCACGAACGTCAAGCCCCTGTGCAATTGGATCTCCCGCATCTTCTCAAAGACCCCCGAGACGCGGCCTTCCTGCACGACCTCGGCGCCGTATGCCCTCGTGGCGTCGACTTTGGCCTGGGGAGCGCTCTCTGGCATCACCACCACACACGGAGCCCCGGCTCTGGAAGCTGCCCACGCCAGCCCCTGCGCGGCGTTGCCAGCCGAGGCGGTGATCAGGCCCCGCTCGAGCTCATCGGGGTCGAGTCGTTGGACTCGGTTGAGCATCCCCCTCGGTTTGAACGAGCCCGTCTTCTGAAACAGCTCGGCCTTGAGGAACAGCTGGACTCCCAACAGTGCACTGAGCCGCTCAGATGTCAGCACAGGGGTCCGGTGGAGGGCGTTGCTGACGGCGCGGCGGGCGCTCTGGATGTCGTCGAGGGAGATCATCAGACCGTAGGGGCACTCACCACCCGCTCCCGCCGCCGCCTCCTCCTCCTCCGAAGCCTCCTCCTCCGAAGCCTCCGAAGCTGCCTGGGCTCCAGCCGCCTCCTCCCCACGAGCTGCCGCCGCCACGTCCTCCACCGAACATGCCGCCACCGAACCCGCCGAACCAGGAGGGAGTATCGCCAGACCACGAGCGGTCCCGATACACGGGCTCCCACCCGAACGAGCCGCCGTGGCCGCGGGTGATCACCCAGTGGAAGTAGAAGAACGTGAACGGGTCGAAGTACCCGATGCCCGGGGGCAGCGGCCTCCCCGTCCACGTGTCCTCTTGCCTGCTCGTACCAGCATGGGCGAGCTGTGGGGCGAAACGATCAGCGTCCTCGACGTCGCTTCGGGCCAAGGCCTGCCTCTGGGCTGCGTAGGCGAGGGCGAACTCTCGCGGCCCCCGCGGATCGGAAGCGCCGAACGCCGCTGCCACGTCCGCATACGACCCCTCCAGCCCGAGAGCCGTCAGGGCCTCCCTGCAGTCGAGCCATCTGCGTACCGCCTGCGACGGTTCCAAGGAGACGGCCAGTATCCCTGCGATCGTCCTGCGCGAGTCTCCTGTGATCCCGTGAGTCGTGAGCTCCTCGGAGACCTGTTCGAAGATCTCGAACCCTCCCTCCCTGTTCATGAGCGCGGCAGTGATGGAGACGGGCAGACCGGAGCTCTCCGCTCTTCTTCGCACGGCGTGGATCTCACGAGGGGTGGAGAGCCCTGCCAGTGCGTACTCGACAGACTCGGAGGGATCCAATCCATCCGACCGGTTGCGCCGATACGCCCTCAGGAACTCGTCGACCGCGAGCTCATCGTGGTTGAGCAGCAGCAACGCAGCGAGGGCAGGGATGTCGAGCCCGTCCCGCTCGAAGACGGATGCAGACTCCTCCAACGTCCGGCGCACGCTCTCGTAGCGCTCAACGGCTCTGTCGAGATTCTCATCGACGTCCGCCAAGGCAGCGGCGACCGCCGGCCTGGCCACGCTTGAAGGCAGCTTTCCGTAGAGATCCTCGAGCCTTCGCGTCTTGACCGCTGCGTCGCGATAGTTGGCTTCCAGCATGTCGAGGCTGGCCGTGATGGGTCGGTCGGCTTCGAGCACCGGTGATACCTTCACGAACCGCTCAGCCTTGTCGGTCAGGACGGTGGGACCAATTGCCGTGTCTTGTAGCCGGTCGTCGAGGGCCTCCGCCACCGAGCGCCTGGCTTCGGCGACCCGGTGCGGACGGAGACTCTCAACGAGACGCGTGAGCTCCACCAATGCGACCTCGAAACGGTCATCATCGCCGATCGGCACGGCGAGGGCGTCCCTGGCGGCGGCCTGGACAGCGTCGTCCAGGAGATCGCGCTCGGAGGAGGCCCGCAACTCCAACGGGACCTCCGTCTCCGACATGAGCCGCGCCCGATCGACGACGTCAACGAGGTCGTGATGCCACAGCGACTCCAGAGCCGTCTTGTCCGCCACCGGCTCGTCCGCGATCAGCCTCTGGAGAGTCGCAGCCGCGACCGAAGTCAAAAGGCCGTCTTCGATCGACGTTGGCGGCTCGACGTGAAACTCCTGCAGCAGAGGCAGCTCGTGGCCTGCCGGCCGCAGTCTCGCAAGCTGCGCGTCTACCCGCTCCTGACGCTCTCTGCGCTTCTTCCTTCGCTGGCTCTTCCGCTCTGAGCGTGCCCTGCCGACCACGAAGTAGGCGAGGATGGCAGTGCCCGCGACGACCACGAGGAGTTCGATCCCGACGATCGAACTGCTGCCACCCGGGTCGCCTCCGCTGTCGCCGTTCGAGGCGGTGAAGGCGCCGTCGAGAGCAGACAGGATCGCAAGGATGCCGCCGTCGAAGTCGCCGTCGCGGAAGGAAGGGTTGCCGACTTCCGCGAGAGTGCCCCAGTCGACGCTCACGTCGTTCAGGCCAGGGCCATGCTGGATCCACGTGACGCGCCCTCCCGTGTCGATGAGAACGACTACGCCGTCATTGGCCGCAGGGTCACCGACACCCCAGGTGTCTCCGAGACCCGACGCGAACTCCTCTGCTGATCGGCCACCCGTCCCGCCCACCACGACGACGGCTGTCTCGTGCCCGTGCCGCTGGATGAGCAGGGCTACTGCTTCCTCCAGTCTGTCGTCCTCGGTGACGACGCCGACGGCATCTGTCACGTAGCCGTCGCAGGTGATGCCGTCGTAGGGAGGACACGGCTGCTGTGCCAGCGCAGCAGGGCCGAGGCCGAACGCCGCCACGACCAGAGCCGAGAGTGTCCAGAACCGCCCCATGACCTGCACGCTAGCGCTCGGCGTCGCGGTCCTCCCTAGAGTGGAACAGGTGGGGCAGTGGGCCATAGCACCGCCGGTTACGCCAACCGAAGCAAAGGTGAGGACCGACTTCCCTACACAACCGGGATGGGCGTACGAGCCGAAGTGGGACGGATTTCGCGCCGTCGCGTGGTGCGGCCAGGATCCCCGGCTGGACAGCCGCAACCACCGCCCCCTGCTTCGGTACTTTCCTGAGTTGACCGAGCCGCTGGCTTCACTCGACGAAGGGGCGGTGCTCGACGGGGAGGTCGTCGTCGTAGTCGACGACGTGACGAGTTTCGACACGTTGCAGCTCCGTATACATCCGGCCGAATCCCGCATCAAGAGGCTCGCGCATGAGACACCAGCCGAGCTGGTCGTGTTCGACCTCCTGGCACTCGGCAGCGAGGACCTTCGCGAGAGACCCTTTCTGGAGCGAAGGAAGATGCTGCACCGGCTGATGCAGGGAACCAGTCCTCCGTGGCACGTGACCCCAACGACCGACGATGTGCAGGAGGCGAGGGCCTGGTACGACGTCTACAGCCAGGCTGGATGCGACGGCATCGTCGCCAAGCGCCTGGATCTGGCCTACCGGGAGGGCAAACGGGACATGGTGAAGATCAAGCAACGGCACACGGCAGACACGGTGGTAGGCGGATATCGAGTGCATACGGAGGGGGGCAAGGTCGGCTCACTCCTCCTCGGCTTGTACGACGCCGAGCACAACCTGCACTTCGTCGGACACTGCTCGGGATTCTCAGAGGATGACCGAATCCGCCTCTTCGAGCTGTTGCAGACACTCGAGGCGGAGGCGAGCTTCGGAGACGAGGCACGGAAACCGGGTGCCCCCAGCAGATGGTCGGGAGGGAAGGACGTGTCGTTCGTGGCCGTCGAGCCGAAGATCGTGGCGGAGGTGAGCTACGACCAGATCACAGCGGGTCGTTTCCGTCACGCCACACGCTTCGAGCGCTGGAGGCCTGACAAGGACCCAGAGCAGTGCACGCTCGATCAGATAGGCCGACCGAGAGGGGTCGGGTTCTCCGAGGTCGTCAGCTGAACCAGCCTCGCGTCCCCCTCGTCGGGAGCTGGATTCCTCTTCAGTCGGGCACGCTCCGGCCGATAAATCCTTGAGACTCGGAGAATCTGTGGCAACGCTGAGTGGCAGTTTGCAGACGCTATCCCTGCCGAACGTTTTACGGCTGATGGCATCCACCCACAAGAGTGGACTTCTCTCTGTGGAAGGATCCGACGTTGCGGGCCGCGTGTGGTTCAGAGAGGGCGACCTGTCGTACGCCACCACGAGGTCGGAGCGCGGATACACCGACGAGACCGCCGAGCGTCGCATCGTCGATGTCGACCGGATCTCCGAGGCCCAGACCACTGATCTCCTGAAGCAGCAGGTCACGGACGTGCTCGTGAGACTGCTCGAGCTCGAGACAGGGACGTTCTCCTTCGAGGAGAACGTGACAGACGAGTCGGACTCCGACATCGTGTTCCCCCTCGAGCAGATGATCGGCGCGGCCGAGGCTCGGATGCAGGAATGGGCCAAGATCAGGGAGGTTCTGCCGACCGTCGACACCACGGTCAGGCTCAACGCCCAGATCGAGACCGGGGAGATCACCCTCGATGCCCGCGGCTGGGCGGTTGTGGCAGCCCTGGGAACCGAGGGCACGGCCACCTCGGTTGCACAAG
>CAZKJJ010000119.1:0-6737 GCA_964553055.1 uncultured Acidimicrobiia bacterium | reverse complement strand
GGCCCCACATGCGAACAGCAGGAACGAGGCGATCGCAGCTTCCCAGGCCGATCCCCCCAACTCCTCCGGATCGATACCCAACTCTTCTCGTGCCATGGTGTCGAGGGCCAACTCCTCGTCCTTCATGATCGTCGTGGCCAACTCCTCGGCGAGCTCCTCGGGGATGCCCTTCGACCGGTAGATCAAAACCAGCTCCTGGCGCTCCTCTTCGGGGAATGCCCGCAGCTCCTCGCGTTCCCCTGCGAGCTTCTGCGCGTAGAGCTCCCGTGAGCTCTTGACCGATATCCATTCGCCGAGAGCCATCGAGATCGACCCTGCCAACAGGCCTGCCAGCCCCGCGATCAGCACTGCCGACCTCGAAGCGGTCGCCCCGGCCACTCCCATGACCAAGCTCAGGTTCGACACGAGGCCGTCGTTCGCCCCCAGCACCGCAGCGCGGAGGGCATTGCCCCCGATCGCCCTGTGTCGACCCTCCAGCCTGCCATGCAGCCCGCCCATGGTCCCGAGCTCGGGCCCGCTCAACTCCTTGAGCAACCTGGCGTGGCTGCGCTCATCGGCAGGCAGCACCGAGCCGGCAGCTTCCGGCTGGTCGTCGTAGCGGGTCTGGCCTGCTGACTCGAGAGACGCCATCACGTTCACGACCAGCTTCGGGGTGAAGGTCTTGCCGATCCAGCCGAGGAGACGGGCTCGCCTCGTAGGGATACGAGGTGGAACCTCCACGCCTATCTCGCGAAGCCTCTCCTCCCAGAACGACGCGTGTCGCTCCTCGGCCTCTGCCAGGCGGACATAGATCTCCTTCAGGTCGGGATCTCTCTGCCTCGCTGCCACCAGCCGATAGAGGTAGGCCGCATCCACCTCTTCTCTGATGTTGTCCAGATACCGAGCCTGGTCTGTCTTGGATACCATCGCCCGAGTCTTCGCCTTCTCCCGCCGTAGGGTAGAGCAGGGACGGCGGCTGTCGATGAGATCACAGATCCGGAGGCAATATGACGGAACCTGCTCCGCGCAAGGGGCTCGTGACCCGAAAGCTGCTCAGCGAGTACCTCGTCGAGTCTGATGACGGTGTCTACGCCTGCGCACCCTCCAACAGCCTCCGCAAGTCGCTCGTCTATTCCCGGGCCTCAGAGAGCTCACGACCGACGGGGCGGGCCCTTCGGGTCGAGGACATACCCGACATCGATCCGATCGCTGTCGGCGACATGGTCGAGTTCATAGCGGGATCCCAGAAGACGGGTCTCATCAAGACGGTGCTGCCGAGTCACAACGAGCTGACGCGAGCAGCCGCGGGAAGGGCACCGAGGCGCCAGGTCATCGTGGCCAACGTCGACCAGGTGGTGGCGATCGTGTCGGCAGCGAACCCCGAGCCCAACTGGCAGCTCCTCGACCGCTTGCTGGTCACCGTCGAGGCAGCCGCCATTACGCCTGTCGTCTGCTTCACGAAACTGGACCTGGTATCCCGCTTCGCGGAAGCCGACATCTACCGCCGTGCCGGCTACAGGACGATCCTCACCTCGGTCGTGACTGGCCAGGCCGTCCAGCAGGTGGCGGAACTGCTGGCAGGAGCTGTCTCGGTGCTCGTCGGCATGTCGGGTGTCGGCAAGTCGAGCCTGCTCAACACCATATCGCCGAGTCTCGACCTGACCGTCGATGAGGTGTCTGCTGCCAGCCAGAAGGGAAGGCACACCACCACACACGTCGAGATGCACACCCTGGAGAGCGGAGGGCGCGTCGTCGACACGCCTGGCCTGAAGTACTTCGGTCTCTGGGACATCTCCCCCGGGGACGTCGCGGAGCTGTTTCCCGAATTCCGGCCCCTCTTGGGGACGTGCCGATTCAGGAGCTGCGAGCACATGCACGAGCCGGGCTGCGCTCTCAAGGAGGCACTGAGAGTCGGCGACATCGCAGCCTCCCGGTACGACAGCTACCGGGCGATGCTGGGAGCCGCCAGACAGGAGTACTGAACGCCACCCGTGCGGGAGCCGCCAGAGGGCATGCAGAGCCTTTCTACCTTGCTATCTTGACTACCTAGCGTCACCTGCTAGCATGTCATACAATCTATCAGGGAAAGCATGGTAGACCGTGGGGACCATGGAACGGAGCTCTCAGCTGCTGAAAGGAGTGCTCGACATGTGCCTCCTGGCTCTCATCTCCGAGGAACCGAGTTACGGATACGAGATGGTCGGCAAGCTCCAAGATCGGGGACTCACGCTGGTATCGGAGGGAAGTATCTACCCGCTCCTCAGCCGCTTGCAGCGCAACAGGCTCGTCGAAGCGTACTTCGAGGAGTCGAAAGGCGGTCCGCCTCGCAAGTACTACCGGATCCAGGAAGAGGGCAGGGCCGAGCTGGCACGATGGCGAGAGGAGTGGAAAGCTCTGAGCGAGGGAGTCAACGCAGTGCTCAACGGAGGACGCCATGACTGACATCAGGACCATCGTCGAGACCAGCGAGCGGTACTGGCGAGAGGCCGGCGTTCCAGCCGAGACTGTCCGAGAGATGAGGACGGAGCTCGAGTCACACCTGTCAGACGCGGAACGAGAGGGAAAGTCACTCGAGGTGGTGGTCGGACCAGATCTGAGGTCGTTCGCCGCCGCGTGGGCAGCAGAACAGGGTGTGGCCGCTTCGTCCAGCACATCGACGGATCCGAGCCCTCGAGCTCGGGCCTTCGGGTTGACGGGTCTCGCCCTGGCGGCGATAGCCGTGGTCGTGCTGGCCCTCCTGTTCGGTGAGCAGGTACCAGACGAGGACGTCCAGGCCTGGCGCTGGATCTGGGTGGTGACCGCGGTGGTGCTAGGCGTAGGGGAGATGCTGGCCCCTGCGTTCTTCTTGCTCCCGTTCGCGATCGGCGCCGTCGCCGCGGCCACGCTTGCATGGTTCAGCATCGCGGTGCCGCTCCAGCTCTTCGTGTTCATCGTCGTCTCGATCCTGACGCTCATCGGCCTGCAGCGATTCATGCAGCGTGAGGAGCGCGAGGTCCCAATCGTCGTCGGTGCCACCCGCTACGTCGGCCGCTTCGCCACCGTGCTGGAGGACGTCGACAGGAAGGCCGGCACCGGTGAGGTCAGGATGGACACAGAGGTGTGGAGGGCGACCACAAATGGCGATGCAGTCATCCACGCCGGGACGGAGGTGGTCGTGACCGACGTCGTGGGCACTCGGTTGCTCGTGGAGCCCAGAGGACAGTAGAGGATGTCGAAGACGGAAGGAGTCGGGTAATGGAAGCGGCGGTGTTCATCCTCATTGCCATCATCATCCTGCTCATCACCTTCGCCGTCATGGCGATCAAGGTGGTGCGGCAGTTCGAGAAGGGACTGGTGGAGCGGTTCGGCAGGTATTCGAAGACCGTGAATCCAGGTCTGCGCATCATCGTGCCGTTCATCGAGTCCCTACGAACCGTCGACATGCGCGAGCAGGTGGTCGACGTCCCACCGCAGGAGGTCATCACCAAGGACAACGTCGTCGTCACCGTCGACGCGGTCGTCTACTACCAGGCGACCGACCCCGTCAAGCTCCGCTACAACGTCGCCAACTTCATCTTGGCCGCGACCAAGCTCGCTCAGACCAACCTGAGGAACGTGGTCGGAGACATGGACCTCGACGATGCCCTGACGTCACGCGAGCGGATCAACGTGCAGCTCCGAGAGATCCTCGACGAGGCGACGGACGTCTGGGGCACCCGGGTCGTGCGTGTCGAGATCCAGAGGATCGATCCTCCTGCCGACGTGACCGAGGCCATGCATCGTCAGATGAAGGCCGAGCGGGACAGGCGGGCCGTCGTCACCGAAGCGGAAGGCGACAAGCGATCAGCGATCCTGCAAGCCGAAGGCGTGAAGGAGGCCCGTATCCGCGAGGCGGAGGGCCAGGCAGAGGCGATCCGCAAAGTCGCGGAAGCCGAGCGGTACCAGAAGGAGACCGTGGCGGAGGGCGAGGGTCGAGCGATCGAGCGGGTGTTCGGAGCGATACACACAGGGGACCCGACGCCTGATCTCATCACGATTCGATACCTCGAAACTCTGGCTCAGATCGCCGATGGGCGTGCCACCAAGCTGTTCCTTCCGATCGAGACGTCGGGGATCCTCGGCAGCTTGGGCGCCATCAAAGAGATGTTCACCGAGGACGGCAGCCAAGCTCCGCCTCCCCCAACCGCAGCCGGCTGACGGAAGTAGAGCGGACTGCGGTCCGCTCTACTTCTTGCTGTTGCCGCGCACCCTCACCAGAGTGTTGCCGGTGACAGTGCTGATGCGCCCGTCGTCCCAGCGCACGTCGATCCAGTTGCCGCGCACATCCGTGACGACACCGCTCCTGGGAACCTGTCCGACCTTCTTGGTCAGCACCTGCACCCGGTTGCCCTTCGTGAGCACGGTCGATCCCTCCTCCCGGCAAGTATGTCACGCCTCGAAGCAGCGTGTATGGGGCAACGGTCCCCCGTGCGCCGCGTTCGTGTCAATCCAGACATCGGAAAACGCAGCTTCGATTGACAGGAACCTGGCTATCGGATCGACTCGGCCACCCGTTGAGCCTCGTCTCTGTTGGTGGGCGGATAGACGTACAACGTGTAGTCGTCACACCTGTCAGGGCCGTCGAACCAGGCCACAGCCCACATCCCTTCGCTGAGAGGACCGAGCGCCGCCTCGACACCCAGCACCCGGACTACTGCGGGCGTCGTCAGCCAGCGCTCGGGAGGGAGAGCGCCTCTGACCAGGGCCACCACAGGCTCCCCCGAGTCGTCTGCCCAGATCTTCAGCGAGGTTCCTGGGATCGCAGTCCACCGGTCATACTCCACGGCGGATGGCGCAGGCGCCTCCTCGGCTACCCGCTCGGGCAGGTAGGCGGGAGCGACAGGCGGAGGCTCCCACGGCTGCAGGGGTTGGCCTTCTTCGATGGTCCCTGGTGCCGTGAACAGCGCAGTCGTCGTGGGAGAGGGGCTGGGTAGGGTCGAAGTCCCGACATCGGAGGCCCCCGAGCAGGAGGCCAAGGCCACCAGGCACGCCAATGCCACGTATCTCAGCACCCGCGCAGCGTACCGACGGGTGTGGGCTGTCCCGAGGACCGCTACCGTCCCTTCGACCATGCGAGGGCCGATCCCGCTCGAAGAGATCGAGGCAGCACGCTCCCGCATCTACGATCACGTCGTCCGTACGCCTCTCCTCCGCCTGGAGGCGGAGACCGCCCAAGAGATCTACCTCAAGCTGGAGAACCTCCAGCCGATCGGTGCCTTCAAGCTGCGAGGCGCAATGAACGCCATCGCCCGCATCGACCCCCGAGAGCTGACGCAAGGGCTGTGGACTGTTTCTGCCGGCAACATGGCCCAGGGCGTCGCATACGGGGCGCGCAGGCTCGGCGTCCCCTGCACGGCCGTAGTGCCTGATGTCACGCCTGCCGCCAAGCGGCTGGCCATCGAGCGTCTCGGAGGTCGGATCATCGAGACGGACGTCCCCACCTGGTACGAGGTGTTCGAGACGTGTACGTTCCCTGGACTCACGGGCAGGTTCATCCATCCGTTCAGCGACCCGGACGTGATCGCGGGCAACGGCACGATCGGTCTCGAGATCCTCGAAGACCTCCCTGACCTGGACGCGGTCATCGTCCCGTTCGGGGGCGGAGGGCTCTCCGCAGGCGTCGGCTCCGCCATCCGGGCGGTGCGACCGGCGGCCAACACGTACGCGGCGGAGTTCGTGGAGATGGCGCCCCTTGCAGCATCATGGCGGCAAGGCGCCCCGGTCACCGTCCCCTTCGTGCCGACCTTCATCGACGGAATCGGAGGACCGACGGTGCTGCCTGAGATACTGGAGCTGGCCAAGCAGGTGCTGGCGGGAGTCCTGACGGTGACGGTGGAGGAGACGGCGGCGGCCATACGTCTGATCGCGGAACGGGGCCATGTGATAGCCGAAGGGGCGGGCGCCGTTTCCCTCGCGGCGGCTTTGAATGGGGATGTTCCAGGCCAGAGGATCGTGTGCGTCGTCTCCGGAGGGAACATCGACACGGAGAAGCTCGCCACGATCATGCGGGGTGAGGTCCCATGAGCAGGAGCGGCACATGACGTACAAGGACATCGCAGGCGAGCGCTTCGCCGAGGTCGAGCAGCACTTGCGTCAGATCAGCCGCTGGATGTACGACCACCCAGAGGTGGGATATCAGGAACATCAGAGCGCTCGCAGACTGGCGGATTTCCTGAGAGAGCGCGCCTTCGACGTCGAGCTCCCCGCGTACCGGCTGGAAACCGCCTTCGTGGCACGGGCAGGCAAGGAAGGGCCGGAGGTGATCATCTGCGCCGAGTACGACGCCCTGCCGGACGTCGGCCATGCTTGCGGTCACAACCTCATAGCAACCGCGGCGCTCGGCGCCGGCTACGCACTGGGCGGGCTCACTGACGAGCTCAGCATCCGGGTCACAGTGCTCGGAACCCCCGCGGAGGAGCAGCTCGGAGGAAAGATCGACCTGATCGAGGCGGGAGCCTTCGACGGAGGCGCTGCCGCGATGATGGTGCACCCCGCCACCAAGAACGTACTCGACCCCCTCTCCCTCGCGGTGAGGCACATCGACCTCGAGTTCCACGGCAAGGCTGCGCACGCGGCAGCTACACCCCAGCAGGGCATCAATGCGCTGGACGCCTTCGTGCAGGCATATGTGAACGTCTCCACGCTTCGCCAGCACCTCTACCCAACGGACAAGCTCCACGGGATCATCAACAAGGGAGGCTCGGCGCCGAACATCATCCCCGAGTACACGCACTCCTCCT
>CAZKJJ010000118.1:0-6819 GCA_964553055.1 uncultured Acidimicrobiia bacterium | reverse complement strand
ATCGAACAGACGACGCTGATGAGGATGACCCAGGTCATCGGAGAGGTCCTCTCGTCGCATCCGAGCTCACTCGTCGGTGTGATGAGCGGACCGAATCTCGCCCCCGAGGTCATCGCGGGACAGCCGACTGCGACCGTCGTCGCCTTTGAGGACCCGGAGGTGGCTCAACGGCTTCAGCGGCTCTTCATGTCGACCTCGTTCCGCGTGTACACCAACACCGATGTGGTCGGCTGCGAGACGGGGGGCGCGGTCAAGAACGTCCTGGCCATCGCTGCGGGCATGGCGTGGGGGCTGGGCTTCGGGCACAACACGCTGGCTGCGCTCATCACCAGGGCACTGGCAGAGCTGACCAGGCTCGGCGTGGCCCTGGGAGGGGAACCGGCCACGTTCGCAGGCCTGGCAGGGGTGGGCGACCTGATCGCCACGTGCGTGAGCCCAGCGAGCCGCAACTATCAGGTGGGAGCGTCGCTGGCAGAAGGCAGGGCGCTCGAGGACATCACCGACATGGGGATGGTGGCCGAAGGGGTGAAGACCACGCAGGCCGTCCTCGACCTGGCAGCCCGCCATGCGGTCGAGGTGCCCATCTCAGAGCAGGTGGGGCGTGTGCTCTATCGAGGGGTGGCTCCGTCCGAGGCCGTGTTGGCGCTCATGACGCGCCCTGCGAAGGACGAGAGGGACTGACCAAAGACACTCGCTCAGGCTCGTGAGGCCTCGCGCAGGGCACTGTGTAGCAAGTCGCGATCCCCCAGCCGCCTTCTGAGGTGACGTTCGAGGCCGGACACCGGATAGAGATTCTGGGGCGCTCTCGGCTCCTTGTGCCTGCCAGATGCGAACCGCGGAAGGGAGGCTGTGACGAGGTTCGCTCGCTCGGCAGCCTCGGCAGGCGTGAGATCGGCGGATGCCTCGCACCTCGCGATGCCGCTCATGGGTCCTTCATCAGCCCCAGGAAGCCGCACGTACCACGAGTACCTGCTCCACGACGTCGTGGTCAGGAACAGCGGCGTTCGCTGCGAGGGGGCCAGCATGGCGAGGACCGGTTGCAGCGCAGGCGGCAAGTAGTGCACGCGGTGGGTCTTGACGTAGCCGACGGCCTCGGCCAGGCCCGATCTTCCTGTGAGAGGCCCGTCCACGAGCACGAGGTCGGCGCGCCCGACAGGGAGGTCGCGTTCGAGCTCTCCCATCCGCTGCTGCACCCCGAGCCACAGCTCCTCCGGGGTGGATCCTGCCGTCGCATGCGCCTGGTACGTAGCGTGTGACGTGACGATGGGTGAGACATCCGGCGCAGACGTGAACAGGCCTCGGCGCACCTCTTGCGCGACCACCGTGGCGGCCCCGTCACAGAACACCGCTCCCGCGGCGTAGGAGGCACACACACCCATGACGGCCGAATCGCCGGTGCTGATCCACACGTTGGCGTCGACCCTTCGGACGCCGTCGACGAACAGGACGCTCGTCGCACCTCCCTGGCTTGGGATGGGTGCCCAGTCGGCTCCTGGCACTTCGACGTCCACGTCGACGGCGCCCGAGGTCTCCTCTGCGCTCGCGTCATACGGGGCGCCGTAGTCGGGATCCCACGACTCGACCGAGAACCTCATGCTCCCACCCGATGGACGGTGGCACCGTCTGGGTCTCTGCTGACCTCGTACCGAACAGGCACCTGGTCTGCCAACTCGGCGACATGCGTGACGATGCCGACGGTCCTTCCGCCGGCGCCCAGGGTGTGGATGACCGTGCCGACCGTCTCCAGCGTCTCGCGGTCCAGTGTGCCGAACCCCTCGTCCAGGATGATCGTCTCGATTCGGGCCAGCCCACGGCTCGACACGGTGGCGAGCTGCTCGGCCAGAGAGAGTGCCAGCGCCAGAGACACGAGGAAGGTCTCGCCACCCGACAACGTCCTGACAGAACGAGTCTCGTCCGCGTTTCGGTGATCGACGATCTGGAACTTACGGTCAGAGAGCTCGAGCGAGTACGAGTTCTCAGACAGCTCGAGCAGTAGCTCGTTCGCCCCTGCGACGAGCCTGCTGAACGCCTCATCCAACAGCCAGGCCTCGAACCGATCTGCCCTGAGATGCAGTGCCAGGGTTGCCGCCACCGCCTTTGCCTCTCCCGCCTGCCGTATCTCGCCTTCGAGCGCAGCGCGGTCCGAGATTGCCTCGGTGATCCGGTCCAGCTCGTGCCTGGCGGTGGTGAGCGCCTCGAACGACGCCTTCTCCCTGCTTCCCGCCTCGGGCGGCGCTATCCCATGATCCTCCAGCAGCTCGTCGAGATCGTGCCGTATGGTCTCAGCCCTGTGCTGGTGGCTCGCCGAGCGCTGCTTCGCCTGCTCGCCTTCCTGTTCGAGCGCGGCGGCCCTGGCTGCAGCCCAGCGGAGGAGCTCCGACCAGTCGGACGCCAGCTCCTCTCGCTCCGGTACGGGCGGGCCGAGCGCCGCGATCGCGTCGCGTGCCTGGTCGAAGTCGCGTTTGAGGCCATCCAGATCCGACTCGACCTTCGCGTGGGTCTCTCTGGCGTGTGCCAGCGCACGCCTCGCCTCCCGGTCCGAGGCCCTGGCCTGGTCCAGCTCCGCCTCCTGGCGATCCAGGGTCGTCAGATCCCCTTCCACCTGGTCACGCGGGGGTCTTTCCGCCAGCTCGGCTTCGAGCTCCGAGATCTCGGCTGCCGTCGTCTCGCGCTGTGCCCCGAGCCCTGCGACTCGTTCTCTGGCCACAGCTACCTGATCGATGGCCTCCGCCGCTGCGGCGTCCACCTGCTGGAGCGTGTGCTCCGCAGAGAGCACATCGGGCTGGCTCTCAGGCACGACCCTGGCCTCGACGACATGGCCGCAGACGGGGCATGGCGCGCCAGGAACGAGGGTCTCCGCCAGCAGATGGGCGGCATGGTCTCCGCGCGCCTTCTCCGCATCTCGACGGGCAGTCTCTGCCTCCTTCGCGGCGAGGTCCGCAGCCGCGGCCGCCCCCTCCTGATCACGAAGAGCTGCTGCCAGGAGTGCATCCATGCGATCCCGTGCTTCCCGCGCCTTGGCCAGGTCCCCCCACGCTCGAAGGATCCCGGTCAGCTCGACCCGATCGAGCCGCGGTCTGCTCTCGAGTCCTGCCACACGTTCTGCTGCCCGATCTGCCTCGCTCTCGCTGCTCCTCACGGAATGCACCGCGTCGTGCCAGGCAGAGCTGACCGCTTCGACGGCCTCCGGCTGCCGGAGCCTCGAGACGAGGTCTCCAGCCTGACGGGCAGTCGCAGCCTCCTCGAGGGCCAGGGTTGCCTGCTTCGTCTCCGAGTCGAGCTTCGGCTCCATGGCCTCGATCCGAGCGTGTACCGCTCTCAATGCGTCCAGCCGCGCGGCTGCCTCCTCGCGAGCAGCAGTATCTGCGAATCCCAGCTCCCCGAGCCGCCCGTCCAGGGCGTGCAGCTGGCCTTGGAGCACCGATGCGCGCTCGTTGGCCAACTCTCGGACGGCGCTGTAGGCCTCGAGATCGAGAAGGCTTCTGAGGAGTGCCTGTCTTTGGGCCGGCTTGTCATGCAGGAACCGGGCGAACTCACCCTGAGGCAGCACGACGGTCTTGGTGAAGTGCTCGAAGCGGAGACCGAGCAGTCGCTCAACGGCGCCCGTCACCTCGTCTGCGGTGCCCGCAACCACATCGCTGCCTCGCTCCAGCCGCGCTTCCCCCGTGGACGCTCCTCCGGTCTGTGTTCTCCGCACCACGCGCGTCGCTACCCAGTCCTCGCCTTCCACGGTGAAGTCGAACCGCACTCTCGCTTCCAGCTTGCCGAGCGTGATGAGGGGAGCAACCGATCGTCGATCGCCGTACCTGGGCACCGAGCCGTACAGGGCGAAGACGATCGCGTCGATCAGCGACGACTTCCCAGCTCCGGTGGGCCCTGTGAAGGCAAATAGATCAGCATCCTCGAAATCGACGATCGTCCTGCCCCGGAAGACGGTGAAGCCCTCGATCTCCAGTCGCCTAGGTCGCATCGAGCGACTCCAGGAGCTCGTCGAACAGCGCCACCAGGCGATCGTCAACGACGCCGAGTCCCGCGAGGTACTCGGAGAGAAGATCATGAGCTGGTCGCCCGAGCCGGGGAGGCCTCGAGACAGCATGGTCCTCGGTGCGCCGGGCGATCACGATGTCCACCGCGGCAGGCACGAGTTCCCTCACCGCGTCTGCCAGTCCTGCACGGGCCGGCTCGTCGAGCTCCACCCGTACATAGGCTTCACCGATTCGGGCCGCGGCCTCCTCGACCTCGGCGAGCGTCCCTGAGAGTCGCACGAGAGGCACACCCGAGGTCAAGGGGACCTCCCGGACCTGAGGCGGCAGACCGGGCTCGGCTTCTACGAGAAGCACCGCCTTGGCGAGTCCTGCCTCGCCGAAGTCCAGTTGCAGGGGCGACCCGCTGTACCAGACGGGACAGGCCGCCGCCACCTTCTGCGGGCGATGGAGATGCCCGAGGGCCACGTACGTCAGTGCCCCGCTGAAGATCTGGGCCGGAACCACGTAGTCGAAGACGGTGTGCGCCTTCCGCTCGCCTCCCCCGAGCAAGCCCCCCGCCACCATCACGTGGCCAACGACCAGGTTGACGTCGCTCGTCGAGAGGTCGCCCGTCAGATGGCGGACGATCTCCCGCATTCGGTCGGCGTACGCGGCAGCGTGATCAGGGCGGCTCTGCCCCATGAGTTCGTCCGCCCTGACGATGTGCCGCTGACTGAGGAAAGGGAGGAGCGCCACGCGCGCCGTCTCTCCCTCCTCGGTGGTGATTCGAGTGACCCCTCCGTCGGACGCCGGCCTCAGATGGGAGCCGACCGTCACCCTGCCGAGCTCCAGGAGAGGAGCCACGGCCTCGAGCCTGCGTGGATGGTCGTGGTTCCCGGCCACGACCACGACAGGCGCCACCTCGGCCAGGTCCAGCAGCGTCCGATAGACGATCTGCTCTGACTCGGCCGTTGGTGCTGTCACGTCGAAGAGGTCGCCTGCGATGAGGGTCAGATCCGGCGTGAGCTCCTGGGCGATACTCACGACTTCGGCGAGGACCTGCCTGTGCTCGCCTGCTCGGCTCCTCCCCCTGATGGTTCGACCGACGTGCCAGTCGGACGTGTGCAGGATCCTCAAGACGGAAGACCCGAGAACGGATCGGAGGAGGAGGAGGAGGAGGACGGGCCTGCCTCGCTGGCTCTGGTAGCCCAGGCGGGGAAGGGGAACTCAATCACCAGCGGAATGGGCAGCTCAGGCTGCGAGACGAGCATCGTCCCCGGTTTCATGATCGTGGCCCTCTGGCGGTGCACGGTTGGCAGGAACCCGTACTCCTCCCTGGCGGCCTCCGCCGAGTCGAGTCTGCCCACGACACGTATGGAGGAGTTGGCGATGATGCGCCTCTCCACTTCGCTGGCCGTCTGCTGCGCCCCGATCAGGACGATGCCGAGTGAGCGTCCACGCTCTGCGACGTCGAGCAGGACCTCCGCGATGGGGCTGGATCCCTCCCTGGGCGCGTACTTGTTGAGCTCGTCCAGGACGAGGAGCAACAGCTCCCTCGTCCCCCCCTGGCGCTCCTTTTCCTCGAAGGCCCTGCGCACGGTGGCCCCGACGACGAAACGCTTTGCCCTGTCGTTGAGGCTGTTGAGGTCGACGACGGTGATCTGCTTGTCGAGGCGTATTCGGTGTCCTCCGGGGTCCGGTATGTCTGCCCTGATGAGGCGCTCGACGTGGCGCACCGCTCCCTGCAATCGCCTGACGAAGGCATTGACCGTTCCAGTCCCGAGGGCCGGGCCGGCCCAGCGATGCCTCTCTGCGTCGTCTTGCACCTGTTCGGTGATCAGGTCGGCCAAGGCCCTGAACGTCCTGAGCTCGCGCCCTGCGAGCCGGATCCCGCCGTCGTCGAGAACGTCCGCCATGCGAAGCTGAGCCATCACGTTGTAGATGACCATCGTGTACTGGGCCCGGTCGTCCTCGGCGTCTGCAAAGAGGAACGGGAGCAGATCCTCTGCGCAGAAGTCCGCCAGGGTCCAGAAGAAGGACGTGACTCCTTCGGCCCGACCCGTCACATCGGGCGCTCCGCTGACCGCTCCCTGGCGAGGGGGGGCGTATATCGCCACGCTGCGGAAAGGCTCCGCAGGCAGACCGACGGCGCCAAAGCGGGCACGGTCCGCTTCCGTCATCTCGAGATTGGGTCTGTCCAAGAAGAGCAGGTCCTCACCCTTGACGTTGAAGATGAGAGCTTTGGTGTTCACCACCCGCTCCCCGAGCACCCCCGAGGAGAACAGGCTGTGGAGCAGGAAGGTCGCGTAACTCGTCTTCGTGGCCACTCCCGACACCCCGCTGATGTTGATGTGTGCGCCCCTGGTGCCGTCGATGAACTCGAGGTTGGCGAACAGCGCCTCGCCAGATCGCGAGAGCCCGATGGGCACCCTGTCGGCCATTCGGTCGAAGAACAGCGCTTCGTCCCGTTCTGCTCCTGCAGCCAGACGCACCGGCATCCCCGGGCGCGGGGGCACGAAGATCTCAGGCTCGAATCGCGTGGCAGTGACCCGAGCTGCTTCGATCACCTGGGCAGGAAGCACACCCTCGGAGATGAGGAACACGTCCGAGTCGAACCGGGCGCCTTCGTGCCTGGCCCGCACCTGCGAGACCACCCCGTAGATCCTCACGGCTTCCCCATCAGGGAGCTTCCGCTCGAGCGCGACGACGTCGTCGAGTTGCACGTACCGATCGTCCGCCACCCCGACCCAGAAGTCGAGTGGGGTGGCATCCTCGGTTCCGATCACTCGGCCTACGACCTCATCTGAGTGCACGATCGGGACCCCCGCGCGGAGCGTAGCAACCGGGGGTGACG
>CAZKJJ010000117.1:0-6840 GCA_964553055.1 uncultured Acidimicrobiia bacterium | reverse complement strand
TTCCTCGACTTCATACCGACCACGTCTCCGCTGCGCGACACCTTCGGAACCCTGCTGAACCGCTTCAGCGGCGGTTTCGGCGAGACGACGCAGGTTCTCATCGAAGGCGATGTCGCCTCTGCTGCTTCGTGGAACGGCATGGTGGACGCGAGCCAGGCCAGCGCCGGCGTCGAGAACGTCGTGCTGTTCGGAGGCCAGCCGGCGGCCAGGTCACCTCTGGCCTTGATCGGCCCCATGCTGATCCAGGACGGGCCTGCCTTCAACGCAGACGTTGCCGAGGGCGCGCAAGCGGCGGGCATGGACGAGTCCTTCCGGGTGACCGGCAGCGTGCAAGGCCTCTACGACGCGGCGTTCACGGCCGCGCCGGCTGAGATGGCCACCGTCCTGCACCCTGCGGGCGACGGCTACGACGCGGCGCTCTTCGACATCACCACCCAGGGAGGTGAGACGGGAGCTTCCCAACTCAGCGACGACCTGACCGGCGCCTTCGCCGTCGTCCAAGAGTCGGGCAACGACGTCGTGGTCACGTCAGATGAGATCATCAGCGATGTGGTGGTCACCACCCTCAGGGACAGCCAGACTCAGTCGCTGATACTCACCTTGGTGGCTGCCTTGATCGTGCTCGTGGTCAACTTCTGGTTCGAGGCGCGTCGCCCGCTCCTCGGAGTCATCACCACCCTCCCCGTGGTGCTCGTCGTGCTGTTGACCTTCAGCTTCATGGCGGCTGCCGGAATTCCCTACGGACCGATCACGGCGACCATCGCCGCGATCTCGATCGGCATCGGGATCCCATACATGATCCACATCACGCATCGTTATCTCGAGGACCGCATCCGCTGCGACACCGGCGAGGAGGCCGTGGAGTCCACGCTGCAGCACACAGGCGGGGCGCTTGCCGGGTCAGCAATCACCACGGTGGCGGGCTTCGGGATCCTCGTGACGTCGACGACGATCCCCTTCCAGCAGTTCGGCCTCGTGACCGCCGTCGCGATTCTGGTGGCCCTACTCACCGGGATCCTCATCCTTCCCAGCCTGCTGACGCTGTGGGATCGGTGGCATCGCAGACGTGGCGACATACCTGTCGACACCGAGACGGTGGAGACTGCCTTGCAGCTGGGAGGCGCGGACTGAGGCTCAGCGGGCCAGGGTCCGCTCTTCCACGATGGTCTTCGACTCGATGGTGACGCTCTGACCCGCCATCGGGTAGGGATCGGTGACGAGAATCGTCACGGTGTGGGCCGTGCGGGACACGACGTGGCCGGTGTAGCTCCGCGTGCGATCGCGGTCCTGCGTGGTGATCGTCACGGTCATCTCCCGCCCTCTCGGATGCTCCCTCAGATATCGGCATCTCGGGTGGGAATCCTGAGCGCCTGAGAGCGTCTCTTGCGGGAATCCCGAGCGCCTCAAGGCAGCCTTCGGCCACCCGCCGGTACCATGCGCGGCTGCCGATGCGCATCGCCGACTTCTTGGGTCAGCTGGGGGAGATCGCTCCCTTCAACAAGGCGGCAAGCTGGGATCCGGTTGGGCTGCAGCTGGGAGACCCCGACCGGGATCTGGACGTGGTCGCCGTCTGCCACGAGGTCACCCACGACGTGCTGGGAGCCTTGCTCGAAGTGAGGCCGCGACTGGTCGTGACATACCATCCGTTGCTGTTCGAGCCAGTCCGCGGAGTCACCGCGGGCGAAGGGGCGACCGGGAAGGCCTTCCGACTGCTCGAGGCAGGGATTGCGCTGGCCGTGGCGCACACAAACTTCGACACCGCACCAGGAGGTGCCGCAGATGCGCTGGCAGACGCACTCGGACTCCACAACATGACACCCTTTGGAGCGACCACGAGGGAGGAGACCGTCAAGGTGGTGACCTTCGTGCCGGAGACCAGCGCCGCACACGTGCGAGAGGCCATGGCGGCTGCGGGAGCGGGCGAGATCGGCAGCTACCGAAGCTGCTCGTTTCGCGCAGCTGGGATCGGATCGTTCGTGGCTGCAAAGAACAGCAGTCCGGCAGTCGGCGAGCGAGGGCGGCTCAACGAGGAACAGGAGGCTCGCCTCGAGATGGTGGCGCCTGCCCCCACAAAGGCGGACGTGGTCGCTGCCCTGGTGGGGGCGCATCCCTATGAGGAGCCGGCAGTCGACCTCTACGAGATCGAGGCCTTCAGCCTCGTCGGGAGAGTCGGCCATCTGCCGCATCCTCAGTCGACGGGGGCGCTCGCCGAGCTCGTTGCGGAAGCACTCGAGGTTCGCCCAGTCAGGCATGTCGGCTCCCCCGAGGCGGTGATTCGCCGCGTGGCGGTCGTGCCAGGGTCAGGCGGTGCATTCCTCGACTCGTCGCGGGCGGCTGGCGCGGACGCCCTGGTGACAGGCGACGTCTCCCACCATCGCGCGGCAGCAGCCTCCGAACGCGGGTTCACGGTTGTCGACCCAGGCCACGCGGCCACCGAGCGGCCAGGCCTGGTGAGGCTGGTCGACGTGATCGCCGGGCTGGTCGAGACGATCGACATGACCGACCACACAGCCGATCCGTGGCGTTGGACGACCTGATGTTCGAGATCGCGAGCCTCGCGGACCTCCTGGACCTGCAGGCGCTCGACTCAGACATCGATCGTCTCTTGGAACAGCGGCAGTCCCTTCCGGAGCTCGACGAGTACAGGGCAGCGGACGTCGAGTCGAAGAGGCAGGGCGCTGCCCTGGAGTCCGTCGAGACCCAACTACGGGAGACCGAGTTGGCCGTCGACAAGGCAGACGGTGAGCTCCAGATCATGGAGGAGAAGATCCACCAGACCGAGCGGCGACTGTTTGCCGGCGGGATGAGTGCCAGGGAGACCGAGAACATGCGCCTGGAGGTCGAGCAGCTCCACAGACAGGGCTCTGAGCTCGAAACGGCTGTGCTCGAGGGGCTGGAGCGAAGGGATCGGCTGCGCGAGGACCGAGAGCAGGCAGAAGAGGTGGCGCGGGAGTGGGCAACCAGGAAAGGGGACCTGGAGGAGGTGATTGCCGCCGCGTGGCGGAAGATCGACGCAGAGCTGGCAACGAGGGAGGCTCGCAAGGCCGAGCTCGTCCCCTCGATCGACGCCGAGCTGCTGTCCCTCTACGAGCAGCTCCTGAGCCTGAAGGAAGGCGTCGCGGTCGCGCCCCTGACCTCACGAGTGTGCGGAGGCTGCCATCTGAAGCTGTCTGCCGCCGAGCTGGAAGAGGCGCTCGCCTCAGAGCCGCCCAGGTGCACGCACTGCCGTCGCATCCTGGTTCCCTGAGTGCTACTCTGGCATGTTGCAGGGTCGGTCGCCATCTTCCGGTACGTCTTCCGTGACCCGAAGGTCGATCTCCGCCTCTTGGCCGTAGGCGCCATCCTGGCCAACCTCATCGACAAACCGCTGGCCCTCGTCACTTCGATGCCTCCCCGTTCGGTGGGCCACAGCCTCCTGCTGCCGATCCTTGGCATGGCGGTCGCTCTCGTCTTCACCAGACGAGGCAGGCAGCGGCGGCTGTGGATGGCCGTCGTGATCGGCCTCTTCTTGCACCTGGTGCTCGACGGGATGTGGTTCGAGCCGGAGACCCTGCTCTGGCCTGCTCTGGGACCGTTTGCCGCCTACGACGGTCCGGTGCTCCCCGACCTGAGGGACCCGTGGGCGTGGGCGATGGAAGCGATCGGGCTGGTGTACTTGCTCTACTTGGCGAGGCAGTCAGGGCTGTCCGACCGGCTCAGAAGACGTGAGCTGCTCAGGCGGGGAAGGCTCCAAGGGTGAGCGTTTACCGCACCGATATGGGTACGCTCATCGGGTGTGGGCGGCCCGCCTCCTCCTCCCAGCCGTGCTGTTGGCCGCGTGCGCGGCACAGGCCCCGACGACGACCGAGGAGCCCGTAGAGTCAGCGGCCACGGCCCAGGCAGCTGTCCAGGGTCTGATGGCCGCCCTGGCGGATGGCGACTGGGATGCAACTGCGGACTACGTAGACGAGAAGCAGGTGGCGCTGCTGACGTCGATCGAGGGCGTCTCACCCGCTGAGACCGCGGCGATGCTCCTGGAAGGCATCCCGACGGAAGTCCGGAGGAACTTCTGGCGGTCGTTCAGCGATGGCTTCGTGGTCTTCTCAGCCGAGGAGACGTCGGATGTGCTGTTGGGAGACCCGACGCATTTCGAGGTCGAAGGGATTCCCTTCGGGGCTGTCACGGTCAGCCTCAGGCATCATCCAGGAATCGGCTCCCTCATCGCGAGAGGCGACGACGCGGGCTGGCGAGTTGACCTCTTCGCGACGTTCGGGCCTGCCTTCGCCAGTCCGCTCCGCGACTGGCTTGCGAAGCTCCCGAGCGACGAGGACGGGCGTCTGATCCGGGCTGCGATGGCCGAGCACGAGGCGAGCTTCGCCACCGCCGTCTCCTACGAGCCCCTTGGAGATGTCTCGGATGGAGCGAGGTTCGAGATCACGATGCTGATGGTGGAGGCCAACAGCTGAACGAGCCAGGAATGCCGGCTAGCACCCAACTTGCCGTGCGACCCGATCGACTCGTCAGCCTATCTGGACGCTGCCTGCCGCCTCTGTGGGGTCCGCCGCAGGCTCGATGAGGAGAGGAGAGTTGTTGCGCACCGAGTTGACGAGGCTGGACACGAGGTGCCGCCTCAGGATGCTCGCCGGCGCGGGCTCGAGCATCGTCAGAAGATCGTCGGTGGTCGTATCCGGGTCGAGCCAGCCGTCCCAGACGTGGGGTGTCAGGATCACAGGCATACGGCCGTGGAATGGCGCCACCACGGGATCCGGCTTGCTGGTCACGACGGCGCAGGTGGCCAGGCTGCCATCCGAGGCCGGGTGGGGCGACCAGATGCCTGCGAAACCGAGCGGATGCCCCTCGACGGCATAGAAGTAGTGGGCCTGCCTACCGGTGCGAAGGCGTTCCCATTCGTAGAAGCCGTCCGCGGGGAGGAGACAGCGCCGCCGCCGGAAAGACTCGGCGAAGAGGGGTCTGGAGGCGATGGTCTCCGCCCTGGCATTGATCCTGATCGGCGGGCTGACCTCAGACCAGGAGGGCAGCCCCCACGACATGGCCTCCAGGAGACGTCTCCCTTCGGCTTGCCGGACCGCGTATACCTGATCCGTGGGCGCGACGTTGTAGCTGGCTTCCAGTGAGGCGGTGCGCACCTCCTCCACCCCGAAGTAGTCCGCGTAGCGGTCGGCGTCTCCGGTGATCGTGTATCGCCCGCACATGAAGAGATAGGGTAAGCCCTCCACGCCCTGCCGTCTCGGGCCGACATGGCACGAAGAAGTCGAGAGAGCCGACCTTCACGCGGTGACGGCCGCCAGCCGTTCTGAGTCGACGACCCTGACCGTCCGATATCCCGTCTCGACGATGCCTTCGGACCGCAGCTCGGCGAGTGCCTCGTTCACCGACTGGCGGCTCGTACCGAGCAGGGTGGCGATCGTTGCCTGCGAGAGGCGAACCTCGTTCGAGGCGTCCTGCTCCTCGGAGAGCAGATCGGCCACCTGGGCTTTGACCGTCTTGTGCATGAGGTGGATGACCCGTCGCTGGGTCTCTTCGAGTTGGCGCAAGCCCGCCACCAGCCATCGCAGACACAGGGCGGGGTGAGCGGCGAGCTGGGGCAGCAGCCGATCGCGTTCGAACCGAATGGCGGTGACGGGCGTCACCGCCTGTGCAGAGGAGATGTAGGGAGCATCCGCGAACATCGCGATGTCGCCGATCACAGCGCCGGCCCTCACGCGCGCCACGACCGCCTTTCTGGGCTCGGATCCTCGGTAGATCTCCACGTCTCCCTCCTGGATGAGGAAGGCAGACGTGGCGGTCTCTCCCTGCTTGAACAGGTGGGTTCCCTGGGACGTGCGGACCAAGGACCCCGCAGAGGCCAAGGCATCCAGGTCGCCAGGGCGAAGCGGCAGATAGTCGGGCCTCCCGAAGAAGCGGGCGACCCAGGCGAGATGCTGTTGGTCTGCGACGTCTGCCTGCTCGACGGCTCTCACGATCAGGGGGAACCTCGTCGGAAGGGGCGGGATTCCCTGCTTCCAACCGTTGGGTTCTTGCTCGCGTCGTTCCGGGGTTCCAGAATCCCACCGCCTGAGCGAGGAGGGGAATGGGAAGCCGTGTGCTGATCCTGGGTGCCGCGGGCAGGGACTTCCACGAGTTCAACGTGGCCTTCCGTGATGATCCCGGTTACGAGGTCGTAGGCTTCACGGCCGCCCAGATACCGAACATCGAAGATCGTCGCTACCCGGCTGAGCTGGCTGGTCCTCACTACCCGGAGGGCATCCCCATCTATCCCGAAGACGACCTGGAGCGGCTGATCTCGAAGGAGAAGGTCGACGAGGTCGTCTTCGCGTACTCGGACGTCTCGCATGAGCACGTCATGCACCTGGCCGCCAGGGCGCGAGCGGCAGGCGCCACCTTCGTGCTGCCTGGTGACGTCACTCGGCTCGAGAGCACGCTTCCCGTCGTGGCCGTCACCGCCGTGAGGACCGGAGCGGGCAAGAGCCCCCTGAGCAGGAGGATCAGGAACGTGCTCGCAGCGTCAGGTGCCAGGGTGGGCGTCATGCGCCATCCGATGGCGTATGGGGATCTGGCCAAGCAGCGGGTCCAGCGGTTTGCGACCTACGAGGACCTGGAGGCCCAGCGGTGCACCATCGAGGAGCGCGAGGAGTACGAGCACCACATCGAGGCAGGGGCCGTCGTGTTCGCCGGTGTCGACTATGCCGAGATTCTCCAAGCTGCGGAGGCAGAGTCTGACGTGATCCTCTGGGACGGCGGCAACAACGATCTGCCGTTTCTCATGACCACGCTCCATCTCTGCGTCGCCGATCCTCATCGGCCGGGACATGAGCTCAGATACTGGCCAGGAGAGGCCAA